>NZ_JBFEGN010000199.1:0-1200 GCF_047228825.1 Siminovitchia jepli | reverse complement strand
TCATTTGAAAAATTCAACCAATATAGCTGGATTATTGCCATTCCTTCAGTTTCTGAAACAAATGGATATTGAAAATTCCTTTCGGTGTTTTGATGTCATTAAGAAAAGCAATGCAAAATTTCCGTTTCGCAAGATCATTGTGTATCTGATCATTGGGTGGATGGCTTCATGTACAAGGCTTTTCCACTTCCGTTCACTTCAAGAGGATACATTGGTCAAACAGTTTATGGGCGGCAAGTGCCCTCACTATACATTGCTGGGCAAAGATTTAAGGAATCTTGCAACATTCAATGTACAACTTGATCTGAAAGAGATCATGCACGATATCATTGAGCCTGCCTTGCCTTCAGATTTGATTCTAGACTTGGATTCGTCCGTCGAAATCGTTTACGGAGACCAGGAATCGGCCGAAAAAGGGTACAACTCGAAAAAACCTGGCCGTAAAAGCTACCATCCCTTGCTGATTTATGAAGGGAAAACAAGTCTGTTCCTGAATGGAGCTTTGCGGCCTGGAAACCAGCATACTGCCGATGGGGCCATTACTCTTGCAGAAGAGACGTTGAATTTACTCTCTGAGTCCCAAAATGTTTCCTATGCCCGGTTTGACAAAGGTTTTGCCGGGGAGGATTTTTACAGCTTTTGGGAAGGGAAGGAAATTGACTACGTGGGCAAACTCCGGTGGACGAGCCGGCTGGCCAAAGCTGTTTATACTGATCCTGCTCCATGGGTTCGATATGTCGATAAAGACATTGTCATTGAAGGAAAGATCATTCAATATCAGGCAACTTCATGGGCTAAGCCAAGAAGTGTTTCGGTTATCCGCAAAGCAGAACTGTTTGATATGGACCAGATGCAGTTTATTGATTTTATTTGGGAACATGAAGCCATGGTTCATACGATGGAATGGTCGCCGATGGACATTTGGGAATTCTATAACCAAAGGGCCTGCATGGAAAACTACATCAAGGAAGCTAAACATGGGTTTTCCATCAACCGGATTCCAACCGGCTCGTTTAAAGCCAACGAACTGGATCTGCTGCTGAAATTATTTGCATACAACCTGTTTGAGCTTTTCAAAATGGATCATTGCCCTACCCCTATGAAAAGTTATACCATCCAAAGATTTCGCAGGGAAATCGTTCAGGCAGCAGGCGTATTTGTGTCTCACGCCAGGCAAATCCTGTTAAAGATACAAGAAGG
>NZ_JBFEGN010000198.1:0-1218 GCF_047228825.1 Siminovitchia jepli | reverse complement strand
AGTGGAGGAAATTGGAAAAAACACCAGGATAACATCTTATTTACAGGGTTTTAACAACCTATATCACGGATTCAGGTTCTACTAAACCGATTTACTAAACCGGTTTAGTAAATGAAAGTATAGATTTTAGGAGTGTCTTGGTGATGAGAAAAGTAATAATTAGTGATGTAGCTAAAAATGCTAATGTTTCAAAAAGTACGGTATCACAATATTTAAATAAAAGATACGAATATATGGGGGTTGATACAAAAAGAAGAATAGAAAAATCAATTAAAGAATTAGGGTTTCAAGCAAACATAGTTGCCAGGAGTTTAAAAGTAAAGCAAACATCAACTATTGGAGTAATTGTGGCAAATATATTGCATGATTTTTCGACAAAAGTTATTAGGGCAATTGAAGACGCTTGTAACAAAGAGAATTTCCACATTATCGTCTGTAATGCAGATGACGACCCTGTTAAAGAAAAACAGTATATAGAAATGCTAATAGCCAAACAGGTTGATGGGTTAATTATTTTTCCAACAGGCGGTAATTATGAATTATATTCGGAAATGACGGAAAAAGGCTTTCCGCTTGTTTTTATCGATAGATTAGTGAAAGGGCTTGCAGTAGATTCAGTATTACTGGATAACAAACATGCGATGGAATTGGCCGTAAAGCATTTGGTAGATAAAGGTCATAGCAAAATAGGTATTGTTACAACATCACTTTTAAGAAATGTAACGCCTAGGGTTGAGAGGGTATCTGGATTTGTTGAGACAATGAACAAACAGGGTTTGGAGGTGAACAATGAATGGATTAAGGGATTAGAGATACAAGAGATCCAAAATGGACTAAAACAAATGCTCTCTCAAAACCCATCTCCTACAGCAATTATTGCCGGAAATGACTTAACCATGATGGAGATACTCCGTTATGCTGTAAAAAATAATTTAAACATACCAAAAGATTTTGCATTAATTGGAGTAGATGAATTAGCATTTGCTGATATTTTTACACCTTCTTTAAGTACTATTTCACAACCTGCTTTTAAAATGGGAAACGCAGCAGCTACATTATTATTAAATAAAATAAATAAAAGCAACAAGACAGAACCATCTATCCATCGGTTTCGGGGTGAGCTAAAGGTAGGAAAATCTACTATATACTCTCGGTATTCCAAACGAGTAAATTCCTGAATTCCCAAAAATTTACTGGAAATGGAGTGTAATCTGATGA
>NZ_JBFEGN010000197.1:0-1309 GCF_047228825.1 Siminovitchia jepli | reverse complement strand
GTGCGCCCAGCATGGGCGCAGTCTATAGGGTGGAAGTCCCGAGCCGTGAAGGCAGAAGTAACGGTTAGCTTAACGCAAGGGTGTCCGCGGCGACGCGGAATCTGAAGGAAGCGGGCGGCAAACCTCCGGTCCGAGGAACACGAACTCCATAGAAGGCTGGGTATGGCTGGGTGAGTCTGCCAAACAAGACAAAGCCCTTTCTGCCGAAGGCCATATCAAGTAGATGGAGCGGATAGGTGGAGGGAAAGACTGCGTTCTTACCTGGGGAGGTCTGATGGATACGCCAAGTACCCTTGGTAACCTGTCCAGTGATGGGCAGCTGAACCATCAGAAGTCAGCAGAGGCCATAGTACCATTCAGCTTAAGATGGATGGGAAGGGCTGAACAATTAAGAGAGAACAGACTCTTGGCATTCAGCTTTATGCGATGAACACAGATAACCGAAAGGCATGCTTGAAGGAGGAAGTGGTGAATCCCACGGGGGACTTCAAGATGGTGGAGCAGAGGCTGGCATAAGAAGAAGGACTGTTCACGTGGAAGAGGTGTAACGAATGTTGATGGAGCGAATCCTGTCGCGTGGAAACCTGCTTACCGCCCTGAAACGGGTGGAGAGGAACAAAGGGAGCCATGGAGTGGATGGTATGCCCGTACAACACCTACGATGGCATATCATGGAACACTGGGAATCCCTGAAAGCGGAACTTCTAAGGGGGGCCTACGAGCCGCAACCTGTCCGCAGGGTCGAAATCCCGAAACCTGACGGAGGAGTGCGGTTACTGGGCATTCCCACCGTGACAGACCGTCTGATTCAACAAGCCATTGCCCAAGTATTATCCGAGGTGTATGATCCGACATTTTCAGATCACAGCTACGGATTCCGGCCCGACCGGAGTGCCCATGATGCGGTAAGGAAAGCAAAGGGATACATTCGGGAAGGAAAGCGTTGGGTAGTGGATTTAGACCTGGAGAAATTCTTTGACAAGGTTAACCATGACAGGCTCATGGGTACACTCGCGAAACGAATCGAAGATAAGAGGCTTCTTAAACTCATCCGAAAATACCTTAAATCGGGGGTCATGATAAACGGTGTAGTGACAAGCAATGAAGAAGGAACTCCGCAAGGTGGACCCTTGAGCCCGCTGCTCTCCAATATTGTCCTCGATGAACTGGACAAGGAATTGGAGAAAAGGGGGCACTCGTTTGTCCGATACGCCGATGACTGCAATATCTATGTGAATTCCAGAAAGGCAGGACATCGGGTCATGGACTCCCTTACCTCATTTATCGAGGAAAAGCTCAGTCTCAAGGT
>NZ_JBFEGN010000196.1:0-1361 GCF_047228825.1 Siminovitchia jepli | reverse complement strand
AACTTATGAGGACGCTTGAACAAAGGCGTGGACATGGCCGAAATGACTATCCGGTTCGTGCCATGTGGAATTCTGTCCTGGCAGGCATTGTCTTTCAACATGAATCTGTTGAGAAATTGCGCCGGGAACTTTCCCGCAATGGCCAACTCCGCGATATGTGTGGTTTCGCGGGGCAAGTGCCGCCGCCTTGGGCATACACGCGGTTTTTAAAAACATTGCTTGAGCATGAAGGTGAGGTCGAGGCCATGTTCGATTTAATGGTCAGCGAGTTATCCGGGTTGTTGCCGGATTTTGGCAAGCATTTGGCGATAGACAGCAAGGCGATTTCCTCGTTTGCTAGAGGAAAGAATAAAAGTGAAGTTACGGATGGACGGCGTGATCTGGATGCGGATTACGGAAAGAAAGCGTACCGCGGTGTGGATAAAAACGGCAAGCCATGGGAGAAAATTGTCCAATGGTTTGGCTACAAGCTCCACCTGGTTGTAGACGCAACGTACGAGCTTCCGGTTACATTTAAGGTGACAAAAGCCTCTGCTTCTGACATCACGGAAGGACATAAACTCTTAGAGCAGATGGAAGAAAAGCAACCAGAATTGCTGGAAACAGCAGAAACCATGGCAGCGGATCGCGGCTATGATGATACAAAATTTTTGGTGAAATTTTGGGATGATCACAAAATTAAGCCGGTTGTGGATATCCGCAACATGTGGAAAGATTCCGATACAACCAGGCTTTTGGAAGGCACAGAGAATGTGGTGTACGACTATAAAGGCACCGTTTTTTGCGTGTGCCCGGAAACGGGGAAAAAACATGAAATGTGCAATGGCGGCTTTGAGAAAGACCGCAACACGTTAAAAAAGCTTTGCCCTGCCAAGCAAATGGGGATCACATGCAAGGGTCAGACTCAATGCCCGGTGGCGCAAGGGATCAGGATTCCGTTATCGGTAGACAGGCGGATCTTTACCCCGATTGACAGATCCAGCTATAAGTGGAAAAGAGAATACAACAAGCGCACCGCTGTTGAGCGCGTCAACAGCAGGCTCGATGTATCTTTCGGGTTCGAAGTGCATACGATTCGGGGAATGGCGAAAATGAAGATGCGCTGCGGGCTTGCGCTATGCGTCATGCTTGCCATGGCACTAGGCCGAATCAAAGAAAAACAACCGGAGAAGATGAGAAGTCTGGTTAGCGCATAAATCCACATGTGGAAAAGTCAGAAAATGACCAGTTCAAAAAATGGATTTGTGGATAACGGGATACGTATGCCCATTTTTAGGGCATTTCTATAGAATATTCTGAAATATGCCTTCTAAAATTAGAAGTTCATTGTCACCGCCCTCTGAAAGCGTGCTTTCTTTTTG
>NZ_JBFEGN010000195.1:0-1421 GCF_047228825.1 Siminovitchia jepli | reverse complement strand
AAAAACACTTCACATTTATCTTGAGTACAGAAAAGGTGCTGAATTTTTATGTCCTAATTGCGAATCCCCGGGGTGTAAGGTTCATGATATTCAAGATCAAGATCGTACGTGGAGGCATCTCGATTTTTGGCAGTATCAGACAATACTTCACGCAAGAATGCCAAGAGTTAAATGTGAAAAGTGTGGAAAAATACGTACCGTTATCATTGATTGGGCACGTCCAGGTACCGGGTTTTCCATGCTTTTTGAATATCATGTCTTATCATTGATGGTTGAAATGCCAGTTGCCGCAGTTGCTCGTAAAGTTGGCGAGCATGATACCCGTCTTTGGCGGGTCTTTAAACACTACGTTGATAAAGCAGTTAAAAACATTGATGTATCAAATGTAAAGAGTGTGGCTATGGATGAAACCTCACGTACAAGAGGTCATAAATACGTGACATTATTTGTTGATATGGACACCAAGCGGGTTATTTTTGTCACGAAAGGAAGAGGAGCAGATGTGTTGAAGGAGTTCTGCCAATTCCTTGATAGTAAAGGCGTCCCGTGTTCCCAAATCAAAGATTTCTGTTGTGACATGTCGCCATCGTTCATTTCAGGTATTGAAGAGCAATTCCCTGAAGCATCGATTACATTTGATAAATTTCATGTGATGAAAATGGTCAACGAAGCATTAGACAACGTACGAAGGCAAGAACAGTCCACCCAACCGGAGCTAAAGAATTCACGGTATGTATGGCTTAAAAACCAAGAAAATCTTACCGAAAAACAAAAGAATCAATATGCCAAATTAAAGGACATGGATTTAGCCACTGGACGAGCATACCGCATGAAATTATCTTTACAGAAAATATTTACCAGATCTGCCATGATCGCTGAACTGTATTTTGATGAGTGGTATAACTGGGCTATTCGATCTCAACTGGAACCGATGATTAAGGCAGCCCAATCGCTAAAAAAGCATAAAGATGGCATTTTAAGATGGTTTGAAACCAAAATGACCAATGGACTGCTTGAAGGAATAAATAGTTTAGTGCAAGCTGCCAAGAGAAAAGCACGCGGATATCGTTCTCCGGATAATTTTATAGCCATGATTTACGCCACTGTTAATAAACTGGACTTGATCACGGAGTCTTGAATATTTTTCCCTTTGCTTGCCTACAAATCAAAAAGAATGAGTTACAGTTTGGAGCCATGCATCGCTCGCAACCGAACTCATTCCCTTGTCCATGAATAAGTATCTCCACATACGGGATGGTTATTCATGTTACAGGTGGTGAATGCGGAGTGAGCAATTGAACTCATTCCCTTGTCCGGTTTTGTTTTTTCTCTAGCCAATAGTGCGATGCCACGATACCGGTAAATGATAGAAATGACCGGACCTAGTAAATTGTTTTTTCAACACTAAATAGCGAAGAGCC
>NZ_JBFEGN010000194.1:0-1469 GCF_047228825.1 Siminovitchia jepli | reverse complement strand
TTTTTAGTGCGCCCGGCATGGGCTATAACTTGGTGGTGAAAGTCCACTACAGGCTTGGCAGTAGGAACTGTTAGCCAATGGCAAGGGTGTCCACCGTGAGGTGGAATCTGAAGGAAGCCGGCGGCAAAATCCCGAACTGACGGACAGAAACTGTATATAAGGCTGAATTGGAATGGACGAGTTTGCTAAACAAAACAAAGCCCGATACTGCCCGAGTTCCATACAGTAAATACAGCAGTTACATGGGAGGAAGGTTATAGCTCTTACCCGGGGAGGTCTCACGGACGAGTGCAACTCGGTTGAAACAAGATTTACCGTGAGAAGTCAGCAGAAGCCATAGTAGTTTCTGATGGAAACGAAGGGCTGAACAATCTTAAATCTTGGGAAACAAGGAGGTGTAGGCATCGCCGCCTAAGCGTAGAAAACATCGCGGTATTTACCAAAAGATGGCTGCCTGTGGAGAGATAGGTTGGAAACCGAAGTGTACACAGGAGTGCGCAGGGATGCCGACATGGATATGAAAGAACAAGATGGTATCGGACTGATTGACAAAGTTATTGCCGATGAGAATCTTTGGAGCGCCTATAAGAAAGTAAGAAAGAACAAAGGCGCCCCAGGAATTGATGGTATTACCGTTTATCAGCTTAAAGAACATATGGAAATATACTATCAACCACTTAAAAAGAAATTAAAAGAGGGGACTTACCAGCCCCAGCCAGTCAAAAGAGTTGCCATACCTAAACCCGATGGCTCGAAACGATACCTGGGGATACCATGTGTACTTGATAGAGTAGTACAACAAGCCATTCTCCAAGTAATCGAACCAATCATAGACCCACACTTTTCCAAGAAGAGCTTCGGTTTCCGTAAAGGCAGGAATGCCCATCAGGCAATCCAGCTTGCGGAACAATATTACGAGGAAGGATACAAGGTCGCAGTGGACTGTGATCTGAAAAGTTATTTCGATACGATCCACCATCAAAGGGTAAGGGCATATCTTGAGGAATTCATCTCGGATAAAGTTGTCCTCAAACTGATTTGGAAATTTCTTCGCTCAGGAATACTTGATAAAGATATCTATATTGAAACGACAGAAGGTGCCCCGCAAGGGGGACCTCTCTCCCCGATACTGGCCAATGTCTATTTGAATAAGCTGGACAGAGAGCTTGAACAAAGAGGACATCGTTTCATTAGATATGCCGACGACTTCGTCATATACGTAAAGAGTCCGAGAGCCGGTGAACGGGTGATGCAAAGCGTCACGAAGTTCATCGAGAAAGACCTCGGTCTCATCATAAACCAAAAGAAAAGCAAAGTCTGTGGGGCAACTTCAGCCACATTCCTTGGATTCAACATACAAAACCTTATGGGAAAGTCGGGTGCCGGCCAAGCAAGCCGGCAAAACAACGGTTTAAAAGCAAATTGAGAAAATTAACCAGTCGGAAACGACCGGGGACATTTGGAGAAAT
>NZ_JBFEGN010000193.1:0-1544 GCF_047228825.1 Siminovitchia jepli | reverse complement strand
CATAAAAAATAAAAAGCACAGTCAACCCTTAATTTTTCGAACGCAAACCTATTAACTAAATATTCAGATATAAGATTATTTCACTTGGAGAAAAAAAGACAACAGGGATTCAAAGGTAGTCCTTCATCCATTTTTTACCAAATTATTTAAATGAGAGGGTCATAGGTTAAATCATCTAAATGTGAAACATCCCCTTTTTCGTATTGTGCCAGGGTTTCGTCAAAGATACGGTTGTGCCACAGCATTCGCCGGCCACGGGATGTTCGTTCTGGTTCTTTGAATACCTCCGCGATAAAGGCTTCTAACTTCTGGGACCATAGATCACTGACCCAGTTCATCATTTCCAGTAAAGTGCCTTTATATCCTATTTTATTTTTTATTACTAGGGTTAAGCAGTATGTGATCATGGCTATGTAGATTTGATTGTATACAGCATTCTTGCTTTGTCCATAAAGCCTTTTCAAGACCAGATGTTGCTTTACCCATTTAAAGAACAATTCAATCTGCCAGCGTGTCCGGTAGAGATCACTGATTTCCTGTGCGTTTATTTTTGCATCATTGCACACGATGGAAACTTTGTTACCCTCGCTGTCCAATGTTTCTATCAGGCGGAGGGGATGTTTCATATTACCAATTTTTACGACGGCATCCCGGGTGATTGGAGATGACGGATTGACAGGCAATTCCTCAATGACATGTACAATCGTATTGCCTTTAATCCTGGTGACAAATCGAATCCCATTTCGGCAATAGAGATCGAACTTTTCAAAGTTATAGTACCCCCGGTCGAATACATGGAGGGCATCCTTATCTTCTGTGATTAATGCATCCAGCTGTGTTTCATCTGCCGGCCGGGCAGGCGTGACAATCAACTTGTTTAGATAGGATTCCCCGTCGCAAAAGACGATAGACGTATGCATTTTAACGCCTGCCTTGGTATTTCGAAAATCAGCCCATGCATATTGACTCAGGCACATGGAAAGGGTTGAAGAATCAATTAGGTGAATCTTCCCTAGCAGTTGATCAGCCTTTTTTGGCCCGTATATCTGATGTAGTTTTTGAACCAGATGGTGCATGATGACTTCAAAAATCTCAGATGGTATATCTCCAAGCTTTCGAGAGAGCTGGGATTTACTGATACTTTGGATGCCAATTTGTCTCTGCACGGTTTTCTTGCGCTTTACCTGATCACTAATCCGCCCCAAGCTTCGCAATCCTTTCAATTGGGCATAAATAAAAAGATTGGTGAACGTAAGAAAGTCGAGCTTTTTGACATACCGATCTAATTGAGCATGCTCGACCATTTTTTGAATGACTTTTGAATCTAATGGATGAATGTATTCCTTGAATACTGTTTTTATGGTATGATTGTCCATACAGAGCTCCTTATAATTAGGGATTTGGACAGGACTACCATACCCTAATTATAAGGTTTTTTTGTATGTAATCACACCGAAAATTGGGATGATTTTTAACATTAAAACAACTTTTTGTTCAAATTATATCGCTTGACTTTTTGATTGAAATTTAATGCAACGCTAGTG
>NZ_JBFEGN010000192.1:0-1570 GCF_047228825.1 Siminovitchia jepli | reverse complement strand
CCGTAAAAATATACTTCGACGTTGATCCATTTTCATCCTGCTGATGGTGCCGCGGAAGCGGCATGAACGTCTAACTATATAATGGCTATTCCAAAATAACAACAAATTGTGTTTAGGTATGGTGTAATTCACATTCTGATGATGTCTCAGAAAGATTATGAATATTGCGGGTGAATAGCCACTTATGTGGAGTTTTGAGCCATTCATTGCGGCGAAAAAAAAGAGCTACTGTTTGCGGAGTGTAGAGCCAGCACAATAAATTGAATACCCTCTTGTATAATAAAGTTTGATTACGGCCAAGGGAATATACCAACGTTGAAATACCTTTGACCACTGAATGACAAAGTGTATCAGTAAATGTTATACTTGTTGTACTAATTTGTTTGATTTTTCAATAGGAACTGACTTCAACAATACCAGCTAATAGCTGTCAATAGTTAAGGCTAAAAAAGTTATTAAAAACATGTTACACTAAAATTGAACATACTAAATAAACCTTTTGATTAAAAGGAAAAAAACAAAGAAATTTAAAGAAACTTACACTCGATCTACAAAGACTTCTTGACGTTTTAACATGGCATAAATCCAATGAACAAGCTTGTTTGCGCAAGCAATTATAGCGACTTTATGTGGCTTGCCTTCACTTCTTTTACGTTCATAAAAAGCAATGAGTTTTTTGTTTCGTCCTTTGGCTAAACCGCATTGCACAGCCGTGTAAAGCGTCTGTCTCAATCTCGACGAACCTCTTTTTGTGATTCGATTGATGGAAGCTTTAAATTTACCTGACTCAAAAACAGATGGATCCAATCCTGCATAAGCTACTATCTTTTTAGGGTTCTCAAACTGATTGATATCACCGATTTCAGAGATGATTGTTGCCGCAATCTTATCTCCGATACCGGGTACGGATTGGATTAATCTGTATTCTTCAAAGGATTTTGAAAGCGTATTTATTTCTTTTAATAATTTTGATAGATGCTCTTGATATTGAAAGAGCATCTGAATATACATACGCAGACTGATCAGTTGCCCATGACTAATTTGAGACTGATAAGGATTGCGTCTTGCAGCTTCTTTTAGTTGCCGGGCTTTGTCTAAAAACCAATCATGAGAACGTCTAGCTCCAAATTGACCCATCTCTTCAGCTAACTTCTCATCAGCGACTTTAAGAATGTCTAAAGCAGTTGAATAATTCAGTAACGTATTTAATGATAACTTCCCGTATAAATCGCTAAAAGCATGATAATATTCTGGAAATATTTGATCCAACGCCACCTGAAATTGAAGTTTTATTTGAACATAACTGTCAGTTAAAGCGCTGTGTTGTCTTGTTAAGAGACGTAAATTGAGAGCTTTCTCTGTTTTCCTTTGATAGATTTCAAGGTCTTCCTTGTAGTAAAGCTCACCTAAATGATATGCATCAGCTTTATCCGTTTTTACTTGACGTAAGCTTGTTTTTCTAGCCTCAAAAGAAATCACTGGATTAACTAAATCCTTAATCCGTGACAAAATTTAGCTAAAATGCATCCAAAAGCTGGTGAAATCAGGTATAATACCCAAAAAAGATAAA
>NZ_JBFEGN010000191.1:0-1596 GCF_047228825.1 Siminovitchia jepli | reverse complement strand
CTACCCTGAAAATATAACTAACGAACTGCTAAAAAAAGCAATACTAAGCTAACCGGCTATACCCTAATTTCCAGAAAGTGGTAACCGGCTTCGATAGCACTATGATGTTTAGGAATGCTTTCGTTCTTCTATGCTGTAGACTCAACGTTCACTTTGTAACCAAGGGACTCTAGTTTCTTAATGGATTGTTTGATGACGGTTTCCTTTTTTCGTTCCTCATAATAGTTTGGACCGAGTTCGATGTACGGCTGTCTTCGTACTATGATGTAGTAGACAATTGTCAATATACTATGGGCAACGGCAACGGCGGCTCGATTTGCACCACGCCTGGCGGCAATGCGATGATATTGGCTTGACAGGTATGTGTTCTTTGTTCGTGCCGCCGCCCGGGCAGCTTCTACAAGAGCGCTTCGCAGTTTTTTATTCCCTTTGCGCGTTCGGCCTGACTTCCGTTTTCCGGCGCTTTCATTATTCCCTGGACACAATCCTGCCCATGAGCACATTCGGGCAGCGGAGCCAAATTGTTCTTCTACATCAATTCCAATTTCAGCCAGAATTTGTTCTGATGTGCGCCGGCCGACTCCGGGAATGGTCTCCAACAGTTCCAGGACCTCCTCAAAAGGGAGCATTCGCGCCTTTACTTCTTCATCGAGCCTTTTGATTTCCTGATCAAGGAAGTCAATATGGCGCAGTTGGGTTTCCAGCAGGAGCTTCTGATGGGGCCCCATCAAGCCGTTCAATGCACGCATCAGCTCTTCTTTTTTGTTCTTTAACCGACCTTTTGCCAGTGCCGACAGGGCTTCAGGATCTTCCTCGCCGGCAATCATGGCTTCAATCATTGCGCGGCCGGATTTACCAAGAACATTACTGGCGACGGAAGACAATTTGATATTGGCTCCTTCAAGGACCTTTTGGATACGATTCGTTTCCCGCGCCCGTTCATCGATGAGACTCCGGCGATAACGAATCAGCTCCCGCAATTCACGTTGATCACGGGAAGGGATATAACTGCCTTTGATCAGGCCGTGACGAAGCAAATCGGCAATCCACTCTGCATCTTTTATGTCTGTCTTGCGGCCCGGAACATTCTTAATGTGCTGGGCATTGACGACCATTGGTTTGACGTCTTCCAGTTCAAGCAGGTTGTAGATCGGCTTCCAAAAGGCGCCTGTACTCTCCATAGCTGCGACCGTACATTCTTTGGCTTTGATCCAATCCACGAGGTTGATGAGATCGTCCGTCATCGTTGTAAATGTCCGAATCTCTTTCCCTTCCGGAGTAATCACGCAGGCTACAACGTTCTTTTTATGAACGTCAAGCCCGCAGCAGTGACTGTAAACGACGTCCATAGTCTTTCTCCTTCTACGGCTGTATAGATTAAAGGGCTGGTGCAGCAACCATCCTGGTTAATCTACCCTCCGTGCTTCCAAAAATGAAGCAACAATCTGTGGTGCACCTGGTCGCTGGGATCTGTCTAACTTACGGGCTCGCAGCACCATAGAGACGCGACCTCCCTTCGCCAGCCGTAAAAATATACTTCGACGTTGATCCATTTTCATCCTGCTGATGGTGCCGCGGAAGCGGCATGAACGTCTA
>NZ_JBFEGN010000190.1:0-1627 GCF_047228825.1 Siminovitchia jepli | reverse complement strand
CTCCCCCTCCACGTAACGACAAAATTAATTCCTAAAATACTAGATTTTACCGCCATTAAATATTAGCCCAGACAATATTTAAGAAATAGCTGTTTTTATGCTGGAAATTTAAGCTCTCCTTCATCCCCTGTGAACTTTCACTGTTAAGTTGAATAAATATATTATTTAAATAAGCTGTTGATGTTCGTATAAGTGCCCATCTTAATACTAGAAAAAGAACGATTAACATAATAAAGAAAGGCAAAGGGCTATAGGGGATATATTCTTCAAAAAAACGGATCAAGAGATAGACTGTACATCCTAAAAAAACAAAATATAAGGATGAATTTAAATAGAACTGATCTTTTGATTTAGACAATAACCTCTTGATCATGATGTTAGTTATCATCCAAACTGTACAGGCCAAACAAAAAATAAAAGTATGCACAAAAAACAATATAGCAATATCCATGACAGAATTAACCTTTCCCTGTTGCCAAAAAAGAACTAAGAAAGGCGCAAACATTAGCGTAATAATAAATACGTAAGAAATATAAAGAAGTACATACCCGCCTATTACGATTTCATGAGGCCTGACACCGGAGTTTAGGAAAAAAAACATTTGGGAATGCTCTTTTAATTTATTCCTTGAGAAAACAACAAAAAAACTGGCTAAAGCAGCAGTTGCCAAGGTAATATTTTTATAAGCTTTCGCCGAATCCAAAGGCATTGTTGAAAAGTTTTTGATCATAATAATGAAATAGATTAAATAAACCAGGACTATTGATAAAATGAGAGCAATCATGGGAGTCGGATATTTTATGAAGACGTCGTAAACCCTGCCAATCAGTTTCGGGTATTCGACCTTTCTAACAATTTGCTTCATAAAGTTCATTTAATATCCCCTCAACATGTCTATAATAGTCTTCATTCACTTTTGTATATATTTCTTCCAACGAGTGATTTCTAAATCTTTCTTTCACCTGTTCTTTTGTGGCGTTTAACTTTACTTTCCCATCCCTAAGAACAACAATGTAATCATATAGCTCCTCTCCAAAACTTAGGTTGTGAGTAGATAGCAGTATCCCAATATTCATCTTTTTAATGATATGTAAAACTTTTTTTAGTACGATGATCATATCTGGGTCTAACCCATTTGTTGGTTCATCAAAAATAATATATCTCGGTTTCTTAAATATTTGGGATACAATTTGGGTCTTTTTCTTATTTCCATGGGAAAGCATAGAAATTGGATGATTTAGATATCGATTCAGCTCAAACAGATCAATTAAGCGATGTAAAAAATGATCATCGATTTTATTATGTGATGTACTTTTCATCAATGAAAAGTATTCGCTCGGGGTTAAATAATCAAAAAGCGCTATCTCATCCGATATATAACTCGTTTCTCGTTTAAAGAGGTCAAGATCCCGTGCTTTTCTTAGGGATAGCTCTTGGCCGTCCATTTTTAAACAGCCCTTATATTCAACTAATCCAAATAAAGACTTGATGATTGTAGTTTTTCCGGCGCCATTATGTCCAAGCAATAAAATAATTTCACCTTTATGTATATTTATCCCAAATTACGAAAGTAAATTTGCCGAAAACTAATTCAGCGCTCTTTTGGGAACAATTTACAAATCTGGGT
>NZ_JBFEGN010000018.1:0-48648 GCF_047228825.1 Siminovitchia jepli | reverse complement strand
TGGGCCTTTTAGGCCGAGGCCGGTAAGAGAGGCTTTCAGCCGCAGAGCAAACCACCAGTTCACACTGGTGGTTTTGAGTATATACAATGAATGTAAGAGTTTGACACGCAATCATTCTAGACGATCGGTATTCATTATAAATTGGCGCGGCAGGCCAATGCCATTGCCCGCACAGGCGTTATTTTGGCGAAACCGGTCAAAGGAAGCGGCCCCCATTGCCCTCGCAGGCGTTATTTCGCCGAAACCGGTCAAAGGAACGTGCCCCCATTACCGATCTTTTCGGGTATAGAATACTAATAGTCAAAAAAGGATGGGAGATCAATGACTGGACGCAGTGGCTTTTTGTCAGATTTTAACGTTGCATTCAAAAGTTCATTTTATATAGTTTCATACATGGTGAAAACCCGTCAATAAGTTGCGTAGAGGGATACGTTTATGACTTATGATCATTGCTTTTTTGGGCTACAATAGGAAGGGTTAAACGGTCATGATATAATTGGATTGATTTTTTGTTTAAACTATAGAGAAAGCAGAGGAGACAAACATGCTTGAACCAGGTACAGTAGTTGATTTGACAGTTGCCCGGGAAGCCCCGTTCGGATATTTTTTGACAAACGGTGAGGAAGATGTCTTGCTTCACCATACGGAAGTTCCGGAAAGTTTTCAGCCGGATCAAAAGCAAACCGTCTTTTTATATCAGGATCATCAAGGGCGCCTTGCGGCCACTCTTACAATTCCCCAAATCAGGAAGGGGCAATACGGCTGGGCCGAAGTAGTGGACGTCAAAAAAGGATTGGGCGTATTTATTCATATCGGGCTTAAAAAGGATCTGCTTGTTTCAAAAGATGATTTGCCGGAGCTATTTCGGTTATGGCCCCAAAAAGGGGATAAGCTATATTGTTCAATGAAAACGGATAAGAAAAACAGGCTATTTGGGAAATTGGCGAATGAGGAAGTAATGAGGGAGCTTTCCGTCCGCGCTGGCCAAAGTGTTTTCAATAAAAACGTGAAAGGCACCGTATACCGGCTCCTTCTTGAGGGCTCCTTGTTTATGTCGGAAGAAGGATATATCGGGTTTATCCATCAATCGGAAAGAAAAGAAGAACCCCGGCTTGGCCAGCAAGTGGAAGGGAGGGTTGTTGCCGTTAAAGAGGATGGAACGATCAATGTTTCGCTTTTGCCGAGATCCCATGAAGTAATCGACGAACATGCCGAACGGATTTACAACTACATGATGGGCCGCGGGGGATCGATGCCTTATACAGATAAAAGCGGGGCCGAGGATATTAAAAAACGATTTTTCATAAGTAAATCCTCTTTTAAAAGAGCGTTGGGAAAACTCATGAAGGAGGGAAAAGTTATTCAAAAGGAAGGCTGGACCCACATTACGGATCAAAGCGATGAAGATTAAACAGGGCTCATGGAGCGCTGTGGTTCCAGGCTGTCTTCCAAAATGAAAAATCTGCGGTAACTTCCGTTTTCTGGAGGGTTTATTTCCAATATGAAAAAAACAATTGGAATTTTCATGACATTTATTTGGGTAACGTTATTCTTCTACTTTTATAACATGTTTATGTCTAAGGGTATTTTATATTTATTAATTGCTATTCCAACTATTTTCATTACATCATTATTTATTCTCAGAAAATCTGGATTTAAGATGTAATTTACCTTCGCTTTCCATAGTTGAGTGGTTTTTTGTAAAGTTAGTTTGGCACTCATAATGCTGAAGACGTAATGGGGGAAGAAAATGTTTAACTGTTTCTACCTGCAGCCAAGAGTTTTTATGCAGGTTACTGGGGGGATGCCCCTCATGAATTAATTTAAATTTTCGCATGAATAGGTCCCAAAGGTATCATGATGGACACTCCACTTGGTTG
This sequence comes from Siminovitchia jepli, assembly GCF_047228825.1. Lineage (NCBI taxonomy): Bacteria > Bacillati > Bacillota > Bacilli > Caryophanales > Bacillaceae > Siminovitchia > Siminovitchia jepli. The sequence goes on along the minus strand of NZ_JBFEGN010000018.1, from coordinate 46,768 downwards.
TGATAGAATAGAATAACAGTGAAAGTGGAGGAATGAAAGTGAAAAAAGAATTTGCCGTCATCGGACTGGGCAGGTTTGGAGGCAGCATGTGCCGCTCACTGACCGAGCAGGGAATGGAAGTCATGGCGATCGATATGGATGAGGAGCGGGTCAATGAATTTGCCTCCATCGTTACACAGGCTGTTGTAGCCGATACAACGGATGAGCAAGTTTTAAAAAGCTTGGGTATACGCAACTTCGACCACGTCATTGTGGCCATTGGAGATAATATCCAGTCGAGCATATTGACGACTTTGATTTTGAAAGAACTCGGTGTCAATCATATTACGGTTAAAGCCCAAAACGATTACCATGAAAAAGTGCTTCGTAAAATAGGAGCGGATCATGTCGTTCATCCCGAAAGGGACATGGGACGAAGAATTGCCCATTATATTGTATCCAACAATGTGCTCGACTATCTGGAATTGTCTGAGGAATACAGCATTGTTGAAATCAAAGTAAATGAATTATTGGCCAGCCAATCCCTTGTCCAACTGGACGTAAGGGCGAAATACGGTTTGAATATTGTCGCCATTAAACGGGGACAAGAAATCATTGTGTCACCAAAAGCGAATGATCCGTTGCAGCTCGGAGATATTTTAATTATTATCGGAGCTGATACCGATATTAACCGGTTTGAAAAGAAAATGCTTGAATAAGAAAATCCTCTTGCACGCCCCCAAGGGCGGACAAGAGGATTTTTGCTATACCTCCATAATGATTGGAAGGATCATCGGCTTTCTTTTTGTCCGTTCATATAAGAACGGCATGAGCGTATCGACAATTTCGTTTTTAATTTCGGACCACTGGGTCGTTTTTCGTTCCATGACTTTGTTGAGATGTTTGGAGATCATCTTTTGCGCCTCGTTGATCAAGTCGCCTGACTCTCTCATGTAAACAAATCCCCTCGATATGATGTCGGGGCCGGCAGCAATTTTATATTCATCCATATCAATGGAAACAACGACAATGACAAGCCCTTCTTCGGATAAGATTCTCCGGTCGCGCAGCACGATATTTCCGATGTCACCAATGCCGCTTCCGTCTATATAGACGGAACCGAAGGGAATTCTGCCGGCAACTTCAGCATGGTCGGCACTGAGGGCAAGCACCTCGCCGTTATCCATAATAAAGCAATTTTCTTCAGGGATGCCACAGTCGACAGCGAGCTGGGCATGCATTTTTTGCATGCGAAACTCTCCGTGTATCGGCATAAAGAATTTGGGTTGAATTAGCCGAAGCATGAGTTTTTGTTCTTCCTGTCCGCCGTGCCCGGAAGTATGGATATCATTCAAGGGACCCGCTATCACTTCAGCACCTGCACGGTAGAGCAAGTTAATCGTCCGGTTCACGCTGTTTGTATTTCCGGGAATCGGGGATGAAGAAAAGACAACTGTATCCCCCGGCTGAATCTGGATTTGCCGGTGGGTTCCGTTGGCAATTCTCGAAAGCGCCGCCATCGGTTCACCCTGGCTTCCGGTACAAAGAATCGTTACTTTATTTGCCGGCATCCTGTTTAGTTGCTGGGTATTGATGAACGTATCTTTTGGCGCCCGGATATAACCCAGTTCTTGTCCAATTTCAATCGCTGCCTCCATGCTGCGTCCGAATACAGCTATTTTTCGGTTGTTGGCAATCGCGGCATCGGTTACTTGCTGCAAACGGTGAATATTGGATGCAAAAGTGGCAAATATGACCCTTCCTTCCACTTTGCGAAAAATATCTTTAATGCTTTCGCCGACTTTGCGTTCCGACATTGTAAAATGGGGGACTTCCGCATTCGTACTGTCGGAAAGCAGGCAAAGCACGCCTTCTTTTCCGATTTCCGCCATTTTGGTTAGATTGGCCGGTTCGCCTACCGGAGTAAAGTCAAACTTGAAATCCCCCGTATGGACGATATTGCCCGGGGGAGTTTTCACGACAATCCCGTAAGAATCGGGGATGCTGTGGGTTGTCCTGAAAAACGTGACGGAAGTTTTGCGAAACTTGATGATATCATCTTCTTTGATTTCAATGAGCTTTGTTTTTCGAAGGAGGCCGTGTTCTTCCAGTTTATTTTTGATCAAGCCGAGTGCTAATTTTCCGGCATAAATGGGAACGTTCACTTGTCGCAACAAGTAAGGAATGCCGCCGATATGGTCTTCATGCCCATGTGTGACAAATAATCCTTTGATTTTGTCTTCATTTTTCACCAAATAGGTATAATCAGGAATGACGTAATCAATGCCGAGCAATTCGTCTTCCGGAAACTTAATTCCCGCATCAATCAAAATGATTTCGTCCTGAAATTGAACCCCGTATGTGTTTTTGCCAATTTCGCCCAAACCGCCCAAGGCGAAAATAGCTGTCTGGTCATTTTTTACAAACTTCATTTGTTATGCATTCTCCAGACTGAAATTCGAGTTTTTTTTCTCATACTCAAGGTATTTTCCTTCAAGTAATTGAATATATTCGATATTTAATGGGCGGTCTTTCAAATAATGGCGTACTTCTCGTTCGCTTTCGGCTTCAACGAATAAAACCTTTGTTTTTTCCCGGACCGGCATCTCATGGATGCTGTCCTGGTAGTATACTTTAAAAATCATGTACTTCTCTCCTTAACTCCGTTGTCAATATTAATTTTCTTTATTATATTAGAAAGCCCGGGTGAATGCATGTTTTTTGGTTGGTGAAAATGCCGGGCAACATACCTGTCACAAAAAGAATAAGCCCTCCTTGAATCAGAGGGTTTTGAAATGGCGATATAATCATTTAAGCAATTGTTTTCTTTCTGAGCAAGTCTTTCCACTGTTTTAAAAGCTTTTTCCGCAGCTTCTTAAACATGGTGGATCACTCCTTATCACTATTTTAACCGATTTTCGTAAAAAGTAAAAGTGCCATAAAGTTTTCTTTCATCCAATTGCAACTCCCGCCCAACGTTTAATAGGAGTTTTGGGATAAACCGGAGCCGTTTTTTATGCGCCGTTTTTGTTTTTATTATATGCTCAAATATAGAGCGGCTCTCATGGGGAACGCTGGAAAATTAGAAAAAAAGAGGGATCATTATGACGAAGATTGTATTTTTCGATATTGACGGTACTTTGCTCGATGGTCAAAAAGAACTGCCTGCATCAGCCAAGGCGGCTGTCCGGCAATTGCAGAAACAAGGTATTTATACGGCCATTGCCACAGGAAGGGCGCCGTTTATGATATCTCCCTTGCTGGAAGAATTAAATATGCATTCCTACATATGTTTCAACGGGCAATATGTCGTTTTTGAAAATGAGGTGATTTACAAAAATCCAATCGATCCCGATGTCCTTCACAAAATGACCGACACAGCAAGGGAGCGTGACTACCCGCTCGTATACATGAATGAAACGACGATGAAAGCGAATGTTCAACATGATGATTTGATTAAAGAAAGCCTGGCTTCATTGAAATTTGCCCACCCGGCATTTGATCCGGTTTTCTATAAAAACAGGGACATTTACCAAGCGCTCATTTTTATAAGGAAAGAGGAAGAGAGATATTTGACGGGGTGTGATGATGTCAATTTCATCCGCTGGCATGAATATTCCCTGGATATCGTGCCGAAGGGAGGATCGAAAGCGGAGGGGATCAAACAAATAGTTGGCAGGCTTGGCTTTACAATGGAAGATGTCATTGCTTTTGGTGATGGAATGAATGACATTGAAATGCTTCAGGAGGCCGGAACAGGAGTTGCGATGGGGAATGCCCGCCAAATTGTAAAAGATCATGCAGACTTGGTGACAACGAATGTTGAAAAAGATGGAATCGTCAATGGATTGAAAGAAATCGGCCTTCTTTCCCGCGGGTTTGAAACGGTCAAAAACTAAAGTAAGGCAGGGGGGCAAAGGCCGCCCCCCCCGGTTATCGATCAACCGGAACAGCATCTTTTGGAACATGGAACGGGTTTTCCTTGTTGATATGATCGTAAAACATGACGCCGTTTAAATGATCAAGCTCATGCTGGAAGACGATGGCAGGAAGTCCCCGCAAACGCAGCCTGATCTCACGGCCGTTTTCATCATACCCTTTTACTTTGATTCGCGCGTGGCGAAGAACATAGCCGGGTATATCACGATCAACGGATAAACACCCTTCGCCGGAAGTCAAATAGGCTTTCTCCACCGAATGGCTTATAATTTTTGGATTGATAAAGCAATAATTGTATTCTTGACCTTTTTCATCTGTGACCCTCATGACGAACATTCTTTTTGAGACATTGATTTGCGGGGCCGCAAGCCCGACGCCCGCCCGGAGCCCGTACCTTTCGCTTGTTACGGGATCCTGGCTGTTTATTAAAAATTCTTCCATTTTTTTTATGGTTTCCATATCTTCGCGGGAGGGCGGCAATGGCACTTCTTCTGCTTTTTTCCTAAGCACGGGGTGCCCGTCCCGGACAATATCCTTCATTAAAATCATGTACATCCTCCTGTAAGTAATACTATATAACCAGTTTACCAAAAAAAATCAGCCAATAAAATCGGCTGGCTTACATAAAACGCCAAAGTTGTAAAACTTATTTTCTCCCTTTATAGTAGAAATGTAGAAACGATGGGAGGAATATCGGTGAAAAAAAGGAAGTTGGCTTTTGTCATATGTGCATCCGCTTTTTTGATGGCAAGTTGCGGAAGCCCGGAAAACAAAATATATAAAACCATCGAAGAAACAGTAGCAATAGAGAAGGATTTTGAAAATCAACAAAAACCGATGACGGAGCTTGAGGAAAGGGAAAACCAAATCTTTCGTGAAATGATGAAGCTTGGAATGAAGCAAATGGACAAAATTACAAAACTCTCCGATGAGGCATTGAAAAATCTGGAAAAACGTGAAGAATATCTTGAAAAAGAAGAAAGCGCAATTGCGGCTTCCAACAAGGAGTTTGAAAAAGTAAAAGAAACCATTCCAAAATTAAAAGATGAAAAGCTGATGGAAAAAGCAAAAGAGCTGGAGAAACTCATGACTGAACGGTACGATGCCCATGCCCAGCTGTCCAAAGCCTATAAAGAAGCGATCAAGGAAGATCGAAAATTATATGAAATGATGAAAAATAAAGATTTAAAGCTGGAAGAAGTAGAACAGCAAATTGCTGCGGCCAACAAGGCGCAGGAAAGGGTCATTGAAGCAAATAAGCAGTTCAACCAATTCACGAAGAAGTTTAATGAAGAAAAGTCGGCCTTTTATAAAGCGGCAGGCATTCAAAATGAATCGTGATTCACGGAAACGGGGGCCAACCGTTTCTTTTTTTACTGTTAAAGTATAAGTTTTTTTAGGAGTGGGGGATGAAGGCCCCGCTGATTGAAGTTTCACCTCATGAATTTTCATCTGAAATAAATCTGCTGCTCCAAAGTGCAGGACGCCCTGGGCGTGTATCCGGGAATTTCGTCAAAAACGGATGGTGAAAGCGCTTCAATTATGTACTATAACAGTAATAAAAATTCGGGTTTTATATAGTACAGTTTTTTAATAAATAATAATACAGGGCTGATATATTCGTTGACGAAAGAGGATTTCTCATGTAATCTAAAAAACGAAGAAGAAATCGCGTTGTGTTATCGTACTTAATAAAATAACTGATACAGATTTTGGTGTTACAAGGGAGGGCGATATTTGTTTTTCCGGATCCCATTGTGGAAAAACTATAGAGACGGTTTTTTCTCCTATTGACATGCTTTTTTTAGGGCACGCTACAAATAACACATTTAAAATGGAAAGGGTTGGTGATTTCGATGGCTTCAAAAGCAAAGACAGCGGATTTCGATGCGGTCGAAACGCTCGGGAATATCGAAAAGAAATTTGAAATGGTGCAAGTGTTGAATGAAAAAGGTGAAGTGGTCAACGAAAAACGGATGCCGGATTTATCCGATGAAGAACTGGTCGAGCTCATGAGCCGGATGGTTTATACGCGCATACTTGACCAGCGTTCCATTTCTTTGAACAGACAAGGGCGGCTCGGCTTTTACGCACCGACTGCCGGCCAGGAAGCATCCGCAATTGCTTCTCATTTTGCATTGGAAAAAGAAGACTTTATCTTGCCGGGATACAGGGATGTTCCCCAAATTGTATGGCATGGCCTTCCGCTCTATAAAGCATTCTTATTTTCAAGAGGACACTATGTTGGGAACCAGATTCCGGAAGAAGTAAACGTCACTCCTCCGCAGATCATTATCGGTGCGCAATATGTACAAGCGGCCGGCGTTGCCCTCGGCCTTAAAAAACGGGGTAAAAAAGCGGTAGCTGCCACTTATACGGGCGACGGCGGATCTTCCCAGGGGGACTTTTATGAAGGAATCAACTTTGCCGGTGCATTTGGCGCCCCGGCCGTGTTTATCGTCCAAAACAACCAATTTGCCATTTCTACACCACGGGAAAAACAGACGGCCGCAGTGACAATTGCCCAAAAAGCGGTAGCAGCCGGAATTCCGGGTATCGTGGTGGACGGCATGGATCCGCTTGCCGTATATGCGGTGGTGCGGGAAGCACGTGAACGTGCGATAAATGGAGAAGGTCCTTCACTGATCGAAACGATCTGTTACAGATACGGCCCGCACACGATGGCGGGAGATGACCCGACACGATACAGAACTTCGGATACTGACAGCGAATGGGAGAAAAAAGACCCGCTTGTCCGTTTCAGAAAGTATTTGGAAGGAAAAGGGCTGTGGAATGAAGATAAGGAAAACGAAGTAATTGAAAAAGCGAAAGATGAAATAAGAGACGCCATTAAAAAAGCGGACGAAACACCAAAACAAAAAGTGACGGACTTGATTTCAAATATGTATGAAGAACTTCCATTCAATTTAAAAGAGCAATATGAAATATATAAAGAGAAGGAGTCGAAGTAAGCCATGGCGCAAATGACAATGATACAGGCCATCACAGATGCGCTCCGCACGGAATTGCGCAATGATGAAAACGTCCTTGTATTTGGGGAAGACGTAGGGGTCAACGGAGGCGTTTTCCGCGCGACGGAAGGATTGCAAAAAGAATTCGGGGAAGAACGGGTATTCGACACGCCGCTTGCTGAATCCGGAATTGGAGGGCTGGCGATCGGATTGGCGACACAAGGGTATCGTCCCGTCCCGGAAATTCAATTTTTCGGCTTTGTCTATGAGGTGATGGATTCCATCAATGGCCAAATGGCCCGCTGGCGCTATCGAACGGGCGGTTCGTACCATGCGCCGATTACGGTCCGTTCTCCATTCGGCGGCGGTGTACATACACCCGAGCTGCATGCAGACAGTCTTGAAGGCCTTGTAGCCCAGCAGCCTGGATTAAAGGTCGTCATTCCTTCTACTCCATATGATGCCAAAGGGTTGCTCATTTCTGCCATTCGGGACAACGATCCGGTTATTTTTTTGGAGCACATGAAGTTGTACCGCTCTTTCCGCCAAGAGGTTCCGGAAGAAGAGTATACGATACCTCTTGGAAAAGCGGATATTAAGCGGGAAGGAAAGGACCTTTCCATCATTACGTATGGGGCCATGGTTCACGATTCTTTAAAAGCTGCCGAATTGCTGGAAAAAGACGGCCATTCTGTGGAAGTAATTGATTTGCGCACCGTCAGCCCGCTTGATATTGAAACGATCATCCAATCCGTTGAAAAAACGAATCGGGCCATTGTCGTGCAGGAGGCACAAAAACAGGCCGGCGTTGCAGCGAACGTTGTTGCGGAAATTAATGACCGCGCCATTTTAAGCCTGGACGCGCCTGTCCTGCGGGTGACTGCCCCGGATACAGTGTATCCATTTTCTCAAGCTGAACCGGTTTGGCTGCCCAACCATAAAGATATTGTCGAAACTGCAAAAAAAGTGCTCGAATTTTAATTAACCTGAGGTCTGAACGAATTTACAACAGGAGGGTGAAAAGATTGTCATTCCAATTTAGGCTGCCTGACATCGGGGAAGGAATCCATGAAGGCGAGATTGTTAAATGGTTTGTGGAACCCGGCAAAAAAGTGGAAGAAGATGACGTATTATGTGAAGTGCAAAATGACAAAGCCGTGGTGGAAATACCGTCTCCGGTAACCGGCACGGTGGAGGAAATACTCGTTAAGGAAGGCGAGACGGCTGTTGTCGGGGATGTGCTCGTTACATTCGATGCTCCGGGATACGAAAATCTCCAGTTTAAAGGAGAGCATGAGGAAGAAGAAACCGAAGCGGATGTGCAATCAACGGCCGAGTCCGGCCAGGAGATTCCAAAAGAAGAAGTGAAAACCGAAGAAGAACAGAAAAAACAAGCCGAGAGCACCGGAGCCGGAAAGCAGCCGGCTGATGGTGAAGAAGCGAACAAACGGGTTATCGCGATGCCGTCCGTACGCAAATATGCCCGTGAAAATAAAGTTGATATCCAAAAGATTACCGGTACAGGCAAAAACGGAAGAATATTGAAAGAAGATATTGATCATTATTTAAGTTCGCCGGAGAAAACAAAAGAAGCTCCCGACGTACAGGAAGCGCCGCAGGCAGCAGAAGCAAAACAAGAAAAAACACCAAAAGCGCCTGTTATTCCTGAAGGGGAATACCCCGAAACACGGGAAAAAATGAGCGGCATCCGCAGAGCGATTGCCAAAGCGATGGTCAATTCAAAACATACCGCTCCCCATGTGACGTTTATGGATGAAGTAGATGTTACGGAGCTTGTTGCCCACCGCAAGAAGTTTAAAGCTGTTGCCGCCGAGAAAGACATCAAATTGACGTATCTTCCTTATGTTGTAAAAGCGCTCGTCAGTGCGTTGCGCGAATATCCGGCACTTAATACGTCCGTTGATGACGAAAAAGAAGAAATCATCCAGAAGCATTACTATAATATTGGCATTGCGGCCGACACGGAAAGAGGCTTGCTCGTTCCCGTCGTAAAACGTGCAGACGCCAAATCTGTTTTTGCGATTTCAAAGGAAATCAACGAGTTGGCGGATAAAGCGAGAAACGGAAAACTCAGTCCGAATGAAATGAGCGGGGGTTCATGCACCATCACCAACATCGGTTCTGCCGGCGGCCAATGGTTTACGCCTGTTATCAACCATCCGGAAACAGCGATTCTCGGCGTTGGCAGAATTGCTGAAAAACCGGTAGTCAAAAATGGTGAAATTGTGGCCGCTCCTATGTTAGCATTATCCTTGAGCTTTGATCATCGGGTTATTGATGGAGTTACCGCACAGCAGGCATTAAATCAAATAAAACGCCTGTTAAGTGACCCGGAACTTTTACTAATGGAGGCGTAGAGAATGGTAGTAGGAGATTTCCCAATTGAAACCGATACGATTGTGATAGGGGCAGGGCCGGGAGGATATGTTGCGGCCATTCGTGCCGCTCAGCTCGGCCAAAAAGTGACAATCGTGGAAAAAGGCAGCCTTGGAGGCGTTTGTTTAAATGTCGGATGCATTCCGTCCAAAGCACTCATCTCTGCTTCGCACCGCTATGACGAGGCGAAACATTCCGATGCCATCGGCATTAACGCCGAAAACGTTACATTGGATTTTTCCAAGGTCCAGGAATGGAAGTCAGGCGTAGTGAACAAGCTGACAGGAGGAGTCGAAGGCCTTTTAAAAGGGAACAAGGTCGACATCGTCCAAGGTGAAGCCTACTTCGTCGATGAAAACAGCGTCCGCGTCATGGACGAAAATTCAGCGCAAACGTATACGTTCAAGCATGCCATTATTGCGACCGGCTCCCGTCCTGTAGAAATTCCCGGTTTTAAATATTCCAAACGGGTGATTGATTCAACAGGCGCCCTTAATCTTGATGAACTGCCGAAAAAACTCGTGATTGTCGGCGGGGGATATATTGGGGTTGAGCTCGGAACGGCTTATGCCAACTTTGGAACTGAAGTAACGATTATTGAAGGCATGAAAGAAATTTTAGGCGGATTTGAAAAACAAATGACCGCTTTGGTCAAAAGAAACTTGAAGAAGAAAAATGTAACGGTCGTGACCAACGCATCGGCAAAAGGCGTCGAAGAAACGGACGAAGGTGTCAAAGTCACCTATGAGGCTAAAGGGGAAGAACATACCGTTGAAGCGGATTATGTCCTCGTCACGGTCGGAAGAAAACCGAACACGGACGAGCTAGGACTTGAGCAAGTCGGCATTAAAGTAAACGACCAGGGTTTGATTGAAGTAGACAAGCAATTAAGAACGAATATCCCGAACATCTTTGCCATCGGTGATATCGTCGATGGACCAAAGCTTGCCCATAAAGCCTCCTACGAAGGAAAAATCGCCGCTGAAGTCATTTCGGGTCATGCTTCACAGGTTGATTATCTCGGCATTCCGGCTGTCGTGTTTTCCGAGCCTGAGCTTGCATCTGTCGGTTATACGGAGCAGCAGGCGAAGGAAGAAGGCATTGACATTTCCGTAGGAAGATTTCCGTTTGCAGCAAACGGCCGGGCACTTGCACTTGATGCAACAGACGGCTTTGTAAAATTAATTACACGCAAGGAGGACGGTCTCGTCATCGGCGGCCAAATTGCCGGAGCTAGCGCATCCGATATGATCGCCGAAATCGGACTCGCCATTGAAGCCGGCATGACAGCCGAGGACATTGCGATGACAATCCACGCCCATCCCACTTTGGGAGAAATCACGATGGAAGCTGCGGAAGTGGCTCTGGGAACGCCCATTCATATTGTCAAATAAAAAACATATAAAAAACACGCGGGCCGTTCAAAAAGTTGATATCTCGACTTTTGGACGGCCCTTTATATATGGTTTTGTCAATTCGGCAGCATATGATTTAAATCAAAAAAAATCGTGTACTCGCCAACCGTACAAAACGACTAAACGAAAATCAAGATTTTAAAATACACCCAAGATGCAATATGAAGTCGGACACAGTGTAAACTCTTCAAAGAAAATTCATGTTTTAAATGACGGCCAGACGTGCATATAATCAGTAAGGTGCATTTCTCTAAAGAGACGGTGGCGATCTGGATGAATAAGTATATTGCCCTTATTTTGCAGCTGATGATTTGGAGCGGGTTTACGTTGGCGGAGTGGCTGTCCGGAGGAGATCGTCTTTTCTTCAAGGTCATTTTGTTTGGTGTATTTTTTTATCTGGCCTTTATGCTTGGCAGAATCATTGTCAAGTCCAACAAAATCACTTTTGTCATAACAGCAATGAGCCTTTCTGCCTATTTGGCCCTGCATTTGCTATTGCAGTTTATTTTTCCGGCGTGACCTTTTTCCTATATAACGACCGGACAAAAAACGGGTATAATGAATTTTGTTCGGATAAAAATAGTAGATTAATAGAGGGTGAAATGGTTTTATGAAATGGTGTTACATCATGTTATGTGCATTGTTCCTGCTGGGCTGTTCCAGTGAGGCAGGAATGGGAACGGAAAAAGCCGGGGCAAACCATTCTGCACAGCAAAAAGAAAACACAGAAATGAAAAACAAGGATGATGAGAAAGCTGCAGAATCGACTGAGGCAAAGGAAAAAGAACAAGAGGAAAAACCCCAGTACAAAATGAACGAATCAACCTATTCCCTTGAACCGATTGACGGTGCAAACCCGAAAGTTGTCCTCGTGACCATTGATGACGCTCCAGATAAATATGCGCTGGACATGGCGCAAACATTAAAGAAGCTTCATGTTCCAGCCATCTTTTTTGTTAATGGACACTTTATCAACACACCCGAAAAGGAAAAGATGTTAAAAGAAATATATGATCTCGGATTTGTCATCGGCAACCATACGTATTCCCATAGTGATTTGACAACGCTGTCGGAAAAGGAACAAATCGAGGAAATCGTTTCAGTCAATGATATCGTGGAAAAGGTAACGGGGGAGCGGCCAAAATTTTTCCGCGCTCCATTTGGACAAAATACGGACAAGAGCAGGGAGATCGCTGCTAAAGAAGGCATGCTCCTGATGAATTGGACGTACGGTTATGACTGGGAAAAAGCATACATGACCGGGGATGCCATAGCCGACATTATGGTGAATACACCATTGCTTCAAAATGGGGCCAATTTGCTAATGCATGACAGAGAGTGGACAAGGGACGGTTTGGAAAAAATGATTCGGGGTCTGCGTGAAAAAGGCTACGACATGGCGGATCCCCACCTCATTGCAACTGAATAGCTTCAGGATGTCGATTTGTTATATGTGTCATACAATTTGGGCTTGAAATCAGATATGTGATACCCTATTATAGAATTAAGATTTCATTTTCTGACGGAAGGAATGGAATAAATGGGTATCCTTGTCTGCCAGTTATGCAATGCAACGATTGATTACGTTGAAGATGAGAAAGTCACGACACTATATTCCTGCTGCTGTGACTGCGGCAAAAAGGAAGAAACAGCAGCAACAATTACTGCAGTGTAAGAAGCGGACCCCGGTTTGCTTCTTTTTTTGTTTGTAAAAGGTTTTTCCTGCATGGATGAAGAATGAATACAGTAAAAGGAAAAAAGGAGAAGATGTGCAGTGGAACAATGGAAAACAAGGGTGACTGAATTATTACATATTCAATATCCGATCATTCAGGGGGGGCTTGCTTATTTGGCCTATTCCGAACTGGCTGCAGCCGTTTCAAACGCAGGAGGACTCGGTCAGATTACGGCAATGTCATTGGAAAGCCCGGAAAGACTAAAGGAAGAAATTAGAAAAACGAAGGAATTGACAGACAAGCCTTTCGGCGTCAATTTTGCAATCGGCCAGCATGGCCGTCCCTTTGAACATATGGTCGAAGCAGCCATTGAAGAAAACGTCAGTGTTGTTTCCGTGACCGGCGGAAACCCCGCCCCATTTTTCCGGATGCTCGAAGGAGTGGATGTCAAAAAGCTTGTGCTGGTAGCGGCGAAAAGACAGGCGGTCAAAGCAGAACAGCTTGGAGCTGATGCCGTCATGGTTGTGGGCCAGGAAGGCGGCGGACATATCGGCAAGGATGACATCGGAACCTTCGTCCTCATCCCGCGTGTTGTGGACAGTGTTGAAATACCTGTCATTGCTTCGGGCGGCATCGCCGATGGCAGAGGATTGATGGCTGCGCTTGCACTCGGTGCCGAAGGTATTGAGATGGGGACACGGTTTATTGCAACGAGAGAATGTGTACATGCTGCCGATGAATACAAACAGGCTATTCTCAAAGGAGATGTAACGGATACTGTTGTCATCAAACAAACGTTAAATGCCCCAGGCCGGGTGATTGTAAACGGATGGGCCGAAAAAATTCTGGAAATCGAACGCGCGGGCGGCGGTTACGAAGAACTGAAAGAGTATATCAGCGGGACAGCAAACAAAAAATATATTCATGAAGGGCTCGTTGATCAAGGATATGGATGGGCGGGCCAGGCAATTGGATTAATACATAAAGAGGTAAGTGTGAAAGAGTTGATCCGGTCGATGATCACGGAGGCAGCATCAATTCGCGCGAAATGGAGTGGAAAATAGTGGAGTATCAATATCCTTGTTCGCAGCATTGGACGACAGAAGAAATCATTGCGGTCATTGATTTTTTTCAGGCCGTTGAAAAAGCCTATGAAAAAGGCATTGCGCGTGATGAATTTATGAGCCAATACCGCCGTTTCAAGAAAATTGTCCCGGGAAAAGCAGAAGAAAAAAAGGTTGCGAAGGAGTTTGAAGAGCTGAGCGGATATTCTGCCTACCTTGTTTTTCAAAAAGCGCAACAGGCAGAAGACAACAAAATGATTTTTATGAAGAGTCAGTCGTCCTTATAACGCATTGAAACAATGCGTTTATTTTTTTGGAGAAAAGGGTACTAAACTAGTAAGCTGAAGGACTCATGCAACATTTTCATAGGTGAGTGCACAATTTAGTTACCGGCATAATACCGATCACATACGATATAATAAGTAAATTGTGAATTGAGGGAAGCATTGGAGATTAATTTTGGAAGGGGTGTTTTTCATGAAGCAAGTAATGCATGCTTATCGCAAAAAGTCAGTGGATAAACAAAAACTTGCTGTCCTTCACCTTGAATTGAATTATGAATTAGCCGTATTGTTTGATGCCATGCAAGAAGAAAATGAAGAGAAGAAAATGAAAGCAAAGCGCAAATTGGAAAGAATTCGCGCAGAACTAGTGAAAATGGAAGCGTTGTGAGATTTTGGCAAATGAAAAGAGTCCTAAAGGAAAATAAAAACATGAAAAAACGAACTCCCTTTTTGCCATGTTTAACATAGGAGTTCGTTTTTTTGTCCGGCTACTTGAAAACGTTCCCCTAATTATCTAAGCTTGTAACAAGGCAACAACGAATGACTTTTTGGAGGTAAACAATGACAAATTGGACGGAAATTGATGAATGTGTCCGGGGCTGGCTGAAGGAAGCCGGTGATAAAATCATCTTATCGTTTCAAACGGCTCTTCAAATAACGGAAAAATCCAACCCGAATGACCTTGTTACGAATATTGATCAGGAAACAGAACGGTTTTTTGCCGAACACATTAGACAGAGATTTCCCGGACACCGGATGATGGGCGAGGAAGGTTTTGGCGATAAGCTGGAAGATCTTTCCGGTATTGTGTGGGTTGTCGATCCCATTGATGGAACGACAAATTTTATCCATCAAAAACGGAATTTTATGATCTCCATCGGAATATTTGAAAACGGGGAATCCCGCCTCGGCTACATATATGATGTCGTATTGAACGAATTGTATTTTGCCGCTGCCGGAGAGGGAGCTTATTGGAATGGCGAACAGCTTCCCCGTTTGAAAGAAACGGCCGTTGAAAGGGCGATTGTCGGCATCAATTCCACATGGCTGACTTCAAACAAACTTTTGGACCCTGCCATCACACTCATTCCGCTCGTCAATGATGTGCGCGGAACCCGGTCTTACGGGTCGGCCGCCCTGGAGTTTGCTTACGTAGCGGCGGGAAGGCTCGATGCCTACATAACGATGCGTCTTTCACCGTGGGATTTCGCCGGAGGAAAGATTATTGTGGAAGAGGTGGGCGGCAAAGTAACCAATTTAAGGGGCGAGCCGTTAAATTTGCTTGAAAAAACCCCCATTTTGGCAGCCAAACCGGGATTGCACGAAAAAATGATTGAGAAATATTTAAAAAGAGGCTTTCAATAGCCAAACGGCGCGCCATTCATTGAGTGGGCGCCGTTTTTTGGATGATTTGCATGACAGGCTAATCAACCGTTATTGGTTAAGCTTTCCGGATTCCCGAAGTTTTTTTTTCGTTTTAAAACCGTAACCCATGACGGATACTAAAACAACAAAACAAATGAGCATTCCCGGCAGACTTCTTTCTCCAAGCGAGATGCCCATACCTACAATGGAAAATGCCGCCAATACGGCAAGAAATAAAAAGTTCCACTTAATGCCACTCACAAAAATTCGCCTCCTCATCCAGTCCATTGTACAAAAAAGTTATCCGTTTAGCCACTATTTATGATATAATTGTCGGGTTCAAGCTCTAGCAAGACAATAGGCAGGAGGAACAACTTTGAAAAACAGAAATGATATTAGGAATATAGCGATCATTGCCCATGTTGACCATGGGAAAACGACTTTGGTGGACCAGCTTTTAAAGCAATCCGGCATTTTCCGCACGAACGAGCATATCGCAGATCGCATGATGGATTCCAATGAACTGGAACGTGAGCGAGGCATAACGATATTGGCTAAAAATACAGCCATTCAATATAAAGATGCAAAAATCAATATAATGGATACCCCGGGACATGCCGATTTTGGCGGAGAAGTAGAACGGATCCTAAGGATGGTTGACGGCGTCCTGCTTGTCGTTGATGCTTACGAAGGCTGCATGCCCCAAACGCGGTTTGTATTGAAAAAGGCACTGGAACAAAATTTAACCCCGATCGTTGTTGTCAATAAAATTGACCGTGATTTTGCCCGTCCCGAAGAAGTTGTGGACGAAATATTGGAATTGTTTATCGAATTGGATGCGAACGATGAGCAGCTTGAATTTCCGGTTATTTACACGTCCGGAATTAACGGGACGGCAAGTACAGAGCCGGACCGCCAGGATGAAACGATGGAAGTGCTCTATGAAACGATTTTGAAACATATTCCGGCTCCCGTTGAAAACCGGGAAGAACCGCTCCAATTTCAAGTTTCCTTATTGGATTATGACAAATATGTCGGCAGAATCGGGATTGGCCGCATTTTTCGCGGCACCGTTAAAGTCGGCCAGCAGGTCGCCCTGTTAAAACAGGATGGAACAGTTAAACAATTCCGGGTGACCAAGCTGTTCGGATTCTTTGGTTTAAAAAAGGTTGAAATTGAAGAAGCGTTTTCCGGCGACATCGTTGCCGTTTCCGGAATGGAAGACATAAACGTGGGTGAGACCCTTTGCCCGGTAGACCATCAAGAGCCCCTTCCTGTTTTAAAAATCGACGAGCCGACTCTACAGATGACTTTTCTTGTCAACAACAGCCCCTTTGCAGGAAGGGAAGGCAAATTTGTTACAGCCAGAAAAATTGAAGAAAGGCTCTTGACGCAGCTTGAAACGGATGTTAGCTTGCGGGTGGAGAATGCCGATTCCCCGGACTCCTGGATCGTCTCCGGCCGCGGTGAACTCCATCTGTCCATTTTGATTGAAAATATGAGAAGGGAAGGTTTCGAGCTCCAGGTTTCCAAGCCCAAAGTCATCGTAAAAGAAATCGACGGTATCCTTTGTGAACCGATTGAGCACGTGCAAATTGATACTCCGGAGGAATACACCGGAAGCATCATTGAGTCGCTTGGATCCCGGAAAGGAACGATGCTGGACATGATCAACAACGGAAAGGGACAGGCAAGGTTGATCTTCCAAGTGCCAGCGCGCGGCCTGATCGGCTACACAACCGAATTTATGTCGATTACAAGAGGGTATGGCATATTAAATCACACCTTTGACAGTTACCAGCCAATGATCCAGGGACAGATTGGCGGAAGGCACCAAGGGGTGCTTGTTTCCATGGAAAGCGGAAAAGCGACATCCTATGGCATTATGCACGTTGAAGACCGCGGAACCATTTTTGTTGAACCCGGAACCGAAATATATGAAGGAATGATTGTCGGAGAGCATACCCGGGAAAATGATCTTGCAGTCAATATTACTAAAACTAAGCATGCAACAAACGTCCGGTCGGCTACGAAGGATCAAACATCCGTTATAAAAAGGCCAAGGATCATGTCCCTGGAAGAGTCGCTCGAGTATTTAAATGATGATGAATTATGTGAAGTCACCCCTGAATCGATCCGTTTGCGGAAGAAAATTTTAAATAAAAATGAACGGGAAAAAGTGGCGAAAAAGAAAAAATACGCCTGAACAGGTTATAAAACAAGGTAAATATGGTATGCTTATTTGGGATTCCCCCATACCGGGGAATCCCTTTTAAAAGGATTGCATGAGGAGGTAGGGGGATGGATTTCTTCGGAAGCCAAGTTTTCGCAATCGGGATGACAAAAGCGGACTTGGCTGCTATTGACAAATTTTCTCCGATTTATAGGTTTTATTATGAAATGACTCCAAGTCTGTCAGCAGCAAACTGGCTTTTATATTTAACGATAATAGCTCTTAGTATCCTGGTATATAAACTGGGGTTTGCCAAGAAGCTCCCTTTGCTGAAATCCGTTATTATTTACATTTTCTTGATAGCCGGCTGCACCTTGCTTACTTTTTTGGGCATTTTCCTTCCGATTGCTGAAGGGCTTGTTGTTGCCGCATTAATTTTAATCATTTATAAAATCCGGTTAAACAAAGAAAAGAAATCAGGGGCACTTTAGCTTCAGGATGCCGGCAGGCAGAAAACACCCATGCGCAGGCATTGGGTGTTTTTTTGATGCTCGAGGTTATTTTTTTTTCTTTTTAAAACTGTACAGGTGAAATTGTCCGCTTGCAAGCCGGGCCATTGTTTTTTCCTCAATTCTTTTATGGCATTTGTCGCACATATAAGTGTGGATGGGCCTGTTCCGCAGCTTTTTTGCAAGAGGTGTATCATCATCGAGTTCATTTTGTTCATCGCAAATAACACACTGTACTTTCATAAGGACCACCTCAGGTAAAAAAATGGAAGTTCTCTTTTGAAAGATTATACCATGAATCGGTGTCCGTTTACATCATTCCTCCGTTGATTGCCGTTCCTGTTCCCTATTTAAACGCCTGTCCTCTTTTTGCTTCATTTCCTGTTTTGGTTTTTGCGGAGCTTCCTGAGGGTTTTTGTTCATTTCCCGCTGTGGGAGTTCAGGGATCACCCTGCCAGTTATATCTGCCAGTTCATTAAGGATGCCCTGAAGCGGCTGTCCTGCCGCGAAATCATTGTTTATTTCCTCGATCCTGGCATTTACATCAGGATCAGCTACAACAACTGCGCCGGCTCCCAACGGATCATGCTTTATACTTTCAGCCACTGAATATTTAAGTGTCCCCACTTTGGATCTGTCCAGGTTTTCGTCCACATCAATACCGACTACGGCATAATCTCCGGCAACGACTGCCCGGGCGCCCTTTACACCGGGAACTTGCGAAGCCAATTTTGCAAGATGGCTGGCCTTGTCAATGTCGGCTCTGCGATTGTTATCCGCCATCTCTTCATTTCTTGTACTCACTCCTTGCGGTCTGGGCTCGTTTTCATTAGTTTCCATATTGTTCGCTTGCCCGCAAGCTGCAAGTAACAGAATACATATTGATATTAAAGCTTTCTTCACTCTGATTGCCTCCTTATGCATACTCCTGGCTCTGTCATTTATCTTGTGAAAGAGCTTCTATCTTTATGCGGGCAGGCATATATTTCAGAAAAAGTGCTGGCCATTCATAACATTTTCACTGGAACCGGCTCATTTACCGCTTCATATGATATTAAAAAGGAGCAGGAGGCATCAATTTGACGAAAATTTACGTGTTGGATACGAATGTTTTGCTGCAGGATCCGAATGCCATATTTTCATTCCAGGATAATGAGATCGTCATTCCGGCCGTGGTGTTGGAGGAGCTTGATTCCAAAAAAAGGGATATGAGTGAGATTGGCCGGAATGCAAGACATGTTGCCAAATTGATAGACGGCTTCAGAAAGACGGGAAAACTTCATGAAAAGATCGGACTTGAAAATGGCGGCACGCTTCGAATTGAATTGAATCATCGATCTTTTCATCAGCTGCAGGAAATTTTCCTTGAAAAAACAAATGATAACCGCATACTCGCAGTCGCCAAAAATATCGCGATTGAAGAAGAGGCCAAGGAAAATGGCAAGCCAGTAATCATCGTAAGCAAAGATGCCTTATTAAGGGTAAAAGCAGATGCGCTCGGGCTGTTGGCAGAAGACTTTTTGAGCGACCGGGTCGTTGAAGTGGATCACCTGTATGCCGGGATGAAAGAAATCTTTGTCAATATAGACTCTTTAAGAATTTTTTACGAAAAGGGCGAAATATCCTGTTTGGATTTATCGGAAAAAACAACCGTTTATCCAAACGAGTTTTTAATCATGAAAGATGAACTGGGGAGCTCGTCATCCGGGATTGGGATCGTTGATAATAGCGGAACGAAAATCAAAAAACTCAAAAGCGGCTATGAGTCCATTTGGGGTATCAAGCCGAGGAACGCCCAGCAAATGATGGCTGCCGAACTGCTTTTTCGACAGGATATCCAGCTGGTCACGATGATCGGCAAGGCCGGTACGGGAAAGACCTTACTTGCACTGGCCGCGGGGTTAATGCAAACGGAAGACCTGAAACTGTACAAAAAGCTGCTTGTCGCCCGCCCGATTGTTCCGGTGGGAAAAGATATCGGATATTTGCCCGGCGAAAAACAGGAAAAACTGAGACCGTGGATGCAGCCGATATACGATAACCTCGAATATTTATTTAATACCAAAAAACCTGGGGAACTCGATTCGATCCTCGCCGGAATGGGATCAATCGAGGTGGAAGCGCTCACATACATCCGTGGAAGAAGCATTCCGGAGCAATTTATTATCATAGATGAAGCCCAAAATTTAACAAAACATGAAGTAAAAACAATATTAACCAGGGTGGGGGAAAATAGCAAAATTGTTTTGATGGGGGATCCGCAGCAAATTGACCACCCTTATTTGAACGAATATAATAATGGCTTGACTTACGTACTGGAAAGCTTCAAGCAGGAAGGAGCCGCGGGACATATTAAGTTGATTAAAGGAGAAAGATCCGGCCTGGCCCGTCTGGCTGCAGACATATTATAAGGGGAAAACGAGAAAACAGGCGCTTTTGCGCCTGCTCGTTTCGGCCGGTTAAGATGGCGCAAATTTAACCAATCTGGCCTCTTACTGCCTAAGATAGAATCCGGTAGCGTTTTTTCTTATTCTATACGGAAACCTTTTACAGATGTAATCGGATTATTCCTGTTGGATCCATCCGGGTATAACACATGGACAGGCCCGTCTTCTTTAAGCGGTTTGCCTTCTTTTGAAAAAGCAAGGATTAAATCATATGCATCTTCAAGCGGAATTGAAATATCATTTGATCCAGCTTCAATGACGAAAATTGACGCATCCTCCCTGGGTTCGGCATTTTCCAAAAAAGGCTTTATGGAAATGCCGAAAGTACCTGTCAACAGTTTTGTTTTCTCAAACTGGCGTTCCGATTTAAGGGTGGGGGGTGAAACATTGCCTTCTTTTATGACCCTGTCCCAATGTTTGGAGGCTACTGTAAATTCCTCCTCATTTTCCTCTTTGCTGCCTTCCGAAAAGTATGTATTCAAATCGATCTTGCGGTCATCAAAAATCCAAACACCTGCATCGAGAGTGATTGGAAACTTGACCTTGCCTTTAATCGGGAGAATCGTATTCATCATTTAACCTCCTTGTTATCCTGCAGTAAGTATACCGCGAAATTTTCAAAAATAAAAGCTGCCCCATCCGATTCTTTTTTTCAATGTTTGCTAAGGAAAAATCGGCCCATTCTTAAAAACCGGCTTTGCACATATTTCCGCTTAACTCTTGCAATTTGCCCATGCAGGGGTTAAAATTTACAGATAGTATTGTCTATTTGTCCGGAGACAGGGGGATAAAATGTGGTGTCTGAAATGAAGATTGATCATCGGGAAAAAGCCTATGCTCTACTCAAGGCAGACGCGGATAAGATTTTGCGTTTGATTCAGGTGCAAATGGACAATTTAACGATGCCAAAATGTCCTTTATACGAGGAAGTGCTGGATACTCAAATGTTCGGTTTTTCTCGTGAAATAGAATTTGCCGTCCGCCTCGGACTTGTAGACGAAAAGGATGGCAAAGAATTGATCGTTTCACTTGAAAGGCGGCTTTCTGCTCTCCACGAAGCATTTACAGAAAGTGAAAAGTGAGTCATTTTGTACAAGCATCATTGTCGCCGCACTGTAAAACTCAAACAGTTTATTCGAAATTGTTTGGGTTTTTTTGTCCAATAGACGTTTCGATAAAAGTCTATTACTTTTTCACTCTATATATAAATGGCGAAATTTGAACGATAGATTGGATGAAGAATATGCTGAAAAAAATACTGCAATCATATGATTATTCGATCATCGCTGTTTATTTTCTGCTCTGTTTATTTGGGTTGATCATGATTTATAGTGCCAGCATGGTGGTCGCTGTACAGTGGTACGATTACCCGGCTGACTATTTTTATCAAAAGCAGAAAATCAATCTGCTGGTTGGGTTTGCGTTTTTTTTGTTTTTCGCCATTTTTCCATATAAAGCATACAAAAATAAAACCTTTCTCATTTTCATTACTTTAGCCGCAGTGCTGGGATTATTTGCAGTTGATTTATTCGGGCATGTCACCAATAATGCACAAAGCTGGATTCAATTGGGCGCGCGAAAAATACAGCCATCCGAATTTGCGAAGCTGAGCGTCATCATTTATTTATCCGCGGTATATTCAAAAAAGCAATCCTATATCAATCAGCTCGATAAAGGGGTTTTGCCCCCATTGCTCTTTCTCGTTTTTGTCTGCTTTTTAATTGCAATGGAGCCGGACAACGGAACCGCGCTTATTACTTTTTTAATCGGCATGATGATTATCGTATGCTCGGGAATGCGTTTTCGCACGATCCTGAAAATCATTATGCTCGGTCTGCTTTTGATTGCGGCACTGACCCCTTTTCTTATTTTAAAATTCGAAAAAATTTTTACGGAAAACCGAATGGGCCGGATTGCAGGATTTTTGGATCCTTTCGGAACCGGGCAGAAAGAAGGCTTTCAACTCGTAAACTCGTATTTGGCCATCGGTTCCGGCGGATTAAAAGGTTTGGGGCTCGGCCAAAGCGTCCAAAAGTTTGGTTATCTCCCCGAAGCCCACACGGATTTTATTATGTCAATCATTGCAGAGGAGCTGGGGGCATTTGGAGTGGCTTTTGTATTGGCCGGGCTTGGGTATATCGTTTTGAGAGGCTTTTTTATAGCGACCAGAAGCAAGGATCCGTTTGGCGCAATGCTCGCGATTGGCATTTCGGGCATGATCGGCATTCAGTCATTTATTAATTTGGGCGGAATGTCAGGCCTGATTCCCATAACGGGGGTTCCGCTTCCTTTTATAAGCTATGGCGGTTCATCCATTCTGGTATTGTCCATTTCGATGGGGATTTTGGCAAATGTCGCCATGTTTAACAAATATGAAGAAAAATTCAAAACTGAAAAAGCTGCTCCTGTACCGCACTCTGAATCTTTCAAGCCGATTGCCAATCGGAAATTGAATGTTCAGAGAGGTATATTTAAATAAATGGTATAGAAGGGGAGAATTTTGGATGAAGAACATCAACAAAGTATTAGTTGCCAACAGGGGAGAAATCGCCATCCGGGTATTCCGGGCATGCACCGAGCTGAACATCCGGACAGTAGCCGTCTACTCCCGCGAAGATTCGGGCTCCTATCATCGTTACAAAGCAGACGAGGCTTATTTGGTTGGCGAAGGGAAAAAGCCGATTGATGCCTATTTGGATATTGAAGGCATCATTGACATTGCAAAGAGAGCCGAAGCGGATGCCATTCACCCGGGTTACGGATTCCTTTCCGAAAACATTGAATTTGCCAGACGGTGCGAAGAAGAGGGCCTTATCTTCATCGGGCCGGCTGTCAAACACCTTGATATGTTCGGGGATAAAGTAAAAGCGAAGCACCAGGCCATTTTGGCGGGGATCCCTGTGATCCCGGGAAGCGACGGTCCTGCAGAAACCTTGGAGGAAGCCGCTGCGTTTGGAAACGAACACGGGTATCCCGTTATGGTAAAGGCCGCTCTTGGCGGCGGCGGCCGCGGCATGAGGATTGTGCGTTCGCGCGGAGAATTGAAAGAAGCGTACGAGCGGGCCAAATCAGAAGCTAAAGCCGCTTTTGGAAATGATGAAGTATATGTGGAAAAATTAATTGAAAATCCGAAGCATATTGAAGTACAGATTTTGGGGGATCCGCAAGGCAATATCATTCATCTGTTTGAAAGGGATTGCTCCGTCCAGAGGCGCCATCAAAAGGTCGTTGAAACGGCGCCATGCGTCTCGCTTTCGGATGCAATGCGGGAAAGAATTTGCGATGCGGCGGTCGCTCTCATGAAAAATGTCGGATACATCAATGCCGGAACCGTTGAATTTCTCGTTTCAGGCGACGAATTTTATTTTATAGAAGTAAACCCAAGGATTCAGGTGGAACATACGATTACAGAAATGATTACCGGCATCGACATCGTCCAATCGCAAATCCTGATTGCCGAAGGGCATTCCCTGCACGGGGAAGCCATCCAGATTCCGAAGCAGGAAGACATCAAGATGAACGGCTTTGCCATCCAGTCACGCGTGACAACCGAAGACCCGCTTAACGACTTTATGCCGGATACGGGTAAAATCATGGCCTATCGTTCCGGGGGGGGATTCGGCGTTCGCCTTGATGCCGGAAATGGTTTCCAGGGAGCGGTCATTACGCCGTTTTACGATTCGCTGCTCGTAAAAGTATCGACCCAGGCGCTCACCTTTAGGCAGGCAGCCTCAAAAATGGTCAGAAATCTGAAAGAATTTCGCATTAGGGGAATAAAAACCAATATTCCATTTTTGATTAATGTGATGGAGCATGAAAAATTCATTACGGGTGAATATGACACATCCTTTATCGACGATACACCGGAGTTGTTTTCTTTTGAAGAGAGCAAAGACCGCGGAACAAAAATGCTCTCATATATCGGGACGGTTACGGTCAACGGATTTCCGGGAATTGAAAAGGCGAAAAAGCCTGTGTTTCCGGATCCACGCATACCAAAAATACCCGGAGGCGAACCGGTTCCGTCCGGAACAAAGCAAATTTTGGACGAACAAGGTCCGCAAGGCCTCGTCGATTGGGTGAAAAGTCAGGACAAGGTACTTGTAACCGATACGACTTTCCGTGATGCACACCAGTCGCTGCTCGCCACCCGCGTCAGAAGCCGTGACATGCTGCAGGTGGCGGAGCCGACAGCGCACCTTCTTTCGGGATTGTTCTCCCTGGAAATGTGGGGAGGGGCCACATTTGACGTTGCATACCGGTTCCTGAAAGAAGATCCGTGGGAGCGGCTTCTTGCACTCAGGAAAAAGATTCCGAACCTGCTTTTTCAAATGCTGTTCCGGGGATCGAACGCGGTCGGATACAAAAACTATCCTGACAACGTTATCCGTGAATTTGTCCGGCTGTCGGCCGATGCCGGGATTGACGTTTTCCGGATTTTTGACAGCCTGAACTGGATTAAGGGAATGGAAGTGGCAATCGATTCGGTTCGCACGTCGGGAAAAATTGCGGAAGCCGCGATCTGCTACACGGGAGACATCAACGATCCGGCCAGATCCAAGTATGATGTCCATTATTATAAACAGCTTGCCAAAGAACTGGAAGCGCTGGGCGCACACATTTTGGCCATTAAAGATATGGCCGGATTATTAAAACCCGAAGCGGCTTACCGCCTCATTTCCGAATTAAAGGATACGGTCGATTTGCCCATACACCTGCACATGCATGATACGAGCGGGAACGGCATCTTTGCGTATACGAAAGCCATTGAAGCGGGCGTCGATATCATTGACACGGCTTTGGGATCTGTGGCAGGACTTACATCGCAGCCCAGCCTGAATTCACTTTACTATGCCCTTGAGGGGACGGACAGGCAGCCTGACTTTCCGATTGATAATGTGGAGAAGCTTTCTTATTACTGGGAGGATGTGCGTAAATATTATCAGCACTTTGAAAGCGGCATGCTCGCGCCTCATTCGGAAGTTTATCGCCATGAAATGCCCGGCGGGCAGTACAGCAACCTTCAGCAGCAGGCAAAAGCGGTTGGGCTTGGGAACCGTTGGGATGAAGTGAAAGACATGTACCGCAGGGTAAACCTGATGTTTGGAGATATCGTGAAAGTAACGCCTTCCTCCAAAGTGGTCGGGGATATGGCCCTCTTTATGGTGCAAAACGACCTAACGGAGGAAGATGTTCTTGAAAAAGGCATGAAAATCGACTTTCCGGATTCGGTTATTGAACTGTTTGAAGGATACCTGGGACAGCCGCACGGCGGTTTTCCGAAAGATTTGCAGCGGGTCATCTTAAAGAACCGGGAGCCGATTACCGTACGTCCTGGAGAATTGCTTGAAGATATCGATTTTGACGCCCTGAAAGAAAAATTGGCCAAAGAGGCCGGTGGTGCCGTTTCGGAGTACGATGTGATGGCTCACGCCCTGTATCCGAAAGTGTTCCTTGAGTATTTGCAGACAATGAATCAATTTGGAGACATTTCGGTTTTGGACACACCGACATTTTTTCACGGAATGAGACTGGGCGAAGAAATCGAGGTGGAGATCGAAACCGGAAAGACACTGATCGTCAAGCTCGTATCGCTTGGCCAATCACAGCCGGATGGCACCCGGACGGTCTACTTTGAGCTAAACGGCCAGCCGCGTGAGGTTGTCATAAAGGATGAAAGCATCAAATCGACCATTGCGGCAAAGAGGAAGGCAGATCCGAAAAACGAAGCGGAAATCGCGGCCACCATGCCCGGAACGGTGCTAAAGGTGCTTGTTGCCAAAGGGGAACCGGTAAAAAAAGGCGACCATCTTATCATCACCGAAGCAATGAAAATGGAGACGACTGTACAGGCACCTTTCTCCGGAATCGTCAAAGACATTTTTGTCAAAAGCGGAGAGGCCATCCAAACGGGCGATTTGCTTATCGAGATGGAAAAATAAATTGTTTCAACTTACATGTTAAAGAAAATGAAGACGACAAAAAAACTTGCACATGATGACAATGTGCAAGTTTTTTTCATTGCTGCGTAATCATTTTTGATGATTCCAGTTCGGCCGCCGGCGTTTCATCCGTTTCCTGAACAGGGGCATACTCGACGCCGGGTCTTGTAAATAACATAATAAAATAGCTAAGCAACCCGAAAAGGCAGGTAATGAAGAGGGCGTGTGCAAGGGCAACGTAAATATTCAATTGGGAAAATACGACGACCGCACCGGCCGCTACTTGCAAGGAAACGAGAATGAAGGCTGCCATCCACCCTACATAAACAACTTTTTGCTTTTTATAATGTTTGGCTGCCATCCATGCAATATAACCAATCCAAATAAAAATGAGCCCGGCCATCCCCCGATGGCCCATTTGAATCCACTCGTACATGTTGGAAGGAAGCGACAGCGGAGTCCCGTTCGAGCAGAAAGGCCAATCTTTGCAGACAAGGCTTGCCTCCGTGTGGCGGACGAGTGCGCCCGTGTAAACGACTATATAACTGTATACCGTAACCCCGATTGTATGGTACTTCATTTTTTTATCAATCTTTAACTTTGTCGCATCGAACTTTTTATCCACTTCGAAAATGAGCAGTGTCAATAAAAAGACAGAAGCAAAGGAAATGAGAGAAATGCCGAAATGAAGTGCCAAAACAAATTTTGATTGTCCCCATATCACCGCAGCCGCACCGATTAATGCCTGCAATATGAGAAAGAAGACAGAAAGAACAGCGAGCGCTTTTGTTTCTCTTTTGTCCCCGATCGCTTTCCAAGCCCAAACGGAAAGGGTGACAACCAGAAGGGCGGCAGAACCGGAAACAATTCTGTGGGCTAATTCAATGATCAGTTCAGCATTGATATTTGTTGGGATCAGCTGACCGTTACAAAGGGGCCATGATCTTCCGCAGCCGAGCGAAGAACCCGTCTTTGTCACCAAGGCTCCCCCGAGCAGGACGAAAACCATGACCACCGTCGAGAGAACGGCGAACCATTTTAATTTCCGGTGCAAAATTTCACCTACTTACATGTTGGAGTTTTATTTTTAAACAATACAATTTCAATAACGATACTACCCAATCCCATAAAAAAAAACAACCGACAAATTTGTTAACATCTTTTTCACTATTGAAAAACTTGAAATTGCAGTTTTTTTTTGCTAGAAATGATATAGGGTGCCCCATATTTAGCCAAAAAAAGTATTTTGTTGACACACTTTTGACAAAGATTGAGGAGAAAGCAATATATAAATATATTGATAATGTGCTTAAATATTATATGGAAAGCCCAAAATGCTTTAACCCGTTAGTTCGGATTTTCGGATGCAGTATGGTACAATACGGGGTGCACCGGCGTTTTTTACATAACATGGATATTGAAAAAACAGGAAAATAAGTGAACAAATACTGAAAAATGAACATAATAGGGGAAAAC
The DNA here is from genome assembly GCF_047228825.1 of Siminovitchia jepli. Classification (NCBI taxonomy): domain Bacteria; kingdom Bacillati; phylum Bacillota; class Bacilli; order Caryophanales; family Bacillaceae; genus Siminovitchia; species Siminovitchia jepli. The sequence goes on along the minus strand of NZ_JBFEGN010000018.1, from coordinate 19,130 downwards.
TGCATCATTTTGGACTATAGTAATGTTAAAGCAGCCAAGTTTAAGAAGGGAGAGAGGTGGAAGAATAATGGATAACAGTCGGCTTGCATCAGCGGTGGAAGAAGCCATCCCTCCTGCTGCTGCCTGGAAAGACTTTCTGTCATTGATCAAGATTGGCATCGTGAACTCGAACTTGATCACGACTTTTACCGGACTATGGGTAGCGATCATGATGACTGAAAAACATTTTTTCCAGTCACTGGACACCGTCTTTTTAACATTGCTGGGTACGTCTCTTATAATAGCCGGTTCATGTGCGCTAAATAATTATATTGACCGCGACATCGACCCGATTATGGAAAGGACGAAAGAAAGACCGACAGTGACGGGAAGAATCAGCGGAGGAAAAGTGCTTGCGATTGGCTTTAGCTTTATCGCTGCAGGCCTGCTCATGGTTTTTATGACGAATGCAATTGCCGGCCTCATTGGCATAATCGGGGTCTTCAGTTACGTGGTTCTATATAGCATGTGGTCAAAACGGCGGTATGTAAGCAATACTGTGATCGGAAGCATTTCGGGTGCGGTTCCGCCTTTAATTGGCTGGGCGGCAGTTGATCCGAGCTTGCCGGCCATGGCTTGGATGCTCTTTCTCATCATGTTCGCATGGCAGCCGCCGCATTTTTATGCGCTGGCAATGAGGAGGGTGGAAGAATACCGTGCGGCAAATATTCCGATGCTGCCTGTCGTAAAAGGCTTTGCGGCTACAAAGCGAAGCATTGTCATGTGGGTGGCCCTGTTGCTGCCGTTGCCGTTTTTCATGTTTTCCCTGGGCACCCCGTTCGTGGTGTTTGCGACCATTTTGAACGTGGGATGGCTCATATTGGGAATTGCTGGCTATAAGATGAAAAATGATATAAAATGGGCTACGACCATGTTTGTCTATTCCTTAAACTATTTGACCATTCTTTTTACTGCCATGGTCATATTTACAGTTATATAACTTCGGGAATTCTTTCTTCATGTAAGAAATCCATATAGGGCTGACATTATGATTTTTAACGAAAGAGGGGTTTGTAGAATTATGAAACAATGGCTGCATAAGTGGCGCCTATTATCAATATTTGCGATGTCGGCGCTCGTTCTTTCAGGCTGCGGCGAGCCTTTTCTATCCGCGCTGACACCGGCGGGTAAAGTTGCCAAGCAACAATATGATCTCATTCTTTTAAGTATCGGGATTATGACATTAGTAGTCGTGGTTGTAGCAATCATTTGGGTTTTTGCCATCATTCGTTTCCGCCGCCGGAAAGGGGAAGAAAATAAAATCCCCAAACAGGTTGAAGGCAGTCATACATTGGAAATTGTCTGGACTGTCATTCCGATCATCCTTTTGCTGATCCTTGCCGTACCTACGGTTGCCATAACTTTTAGCCAGGGCAATGTATCTGCAATTGACAAGAAAGATAAGGATGGAAACAGGGAGCATTTGCTTGTCAATGTACGCGCCCACTTGTACTGGTGGGAATTTGAATACCCGGACCTTGGCATTGTAACGAGCCAGGACCTGGTGATTCCAACCGATGAGAAGGTTTATTTCCAGGTTAAATCCGCTGATATCAAACATTCATTTTGGGTTCCGCCATTGGGAGGAAAGCTGGATACAAACCCGGAAAGTGAGAATAAATTCTGGTTAACGGTGGACAGTGACAAAGCGGAACAAGCAGGCAATGTATTCTACGGCAAGTGCGCCGAGCTGTGCGGTCCTTCGCATGCATTGATGGACTTTAAGGTAAAGGCATTGCCGAAACAGGAATTTGACAGCTGGGTGGCAGGCATGCAAAATGCCAAAGAACCTGCCCCAACTACGGAACTTGCACAACAAGGGGAAGAGATTTTCAAACAAAACTGCATTACATGCCATGCCATTTCCCCGAGCAACGAAACACCGGCTCAAGCAAGAACCGCTCCTAACCTGGCCGGGTTTGCCGAACGGGAAAGAATTGCCGGCGTCCTTAAACATGACGAAGGTGAATTGAAGAAATGGCTCAAGGATCCGGAAAAAGTCAAACCGGGCAACAAAATGACCGGGACTTATCCTGAATTGTCAGACGAAGATCTGGACGCTTTGGCTGCATATTTAATGGAGTTGAAGGTACAAAAATAACGATTTAAACAAGGGAGGTTTAACTGTGAGTACTATTGCTCAAAAAAGAGGTTTCGGAGCCACCTTATGGGACTATTTAACAACTGTCGACCATAAAAAAGTTGGTATCTTATACTTTGGCGCAGGATTTTTCTTCTTCCTCCTGGGCGGCATCGAAGCCATGATTATTCGGATCCAGCTCGCAGTGCCCAACAATGACTTTGTAAGTGCTGGTACGTTTAACGAAATGATGACGATGCATGGAACGACAATGATTTTCTTGGCAGCCATGCCGATTTTGATTGGATTTATGAACGCGATTATGCCCCTTCAAATCGGAGCGCGGGATGTGGCATTCCCGTTTTTGAATGCCCTTGGATTATGGCTGTTCATCTTTGGGGGATTGTTGGTAAACGTATCCTGGCTTTTTGGCGGTGCTCCTGATGCCGGATGGACATCTTACGCGTCGCTTGCAATGAACTCCACAACCCATGGGATTGATTTTTACGCAACCGGTATCCAAATTTCGGGTTTCGGAACGCTCATGGGGGGCATTAACTTCCTGGTAACCATTATTAACATGCGGGCTCCGGGAATGACGTACATGAGAATGCCGATGTTTACCTGGACAACATTCGTCACTTCAGCACTAATTTTATTTGCTTTCCCGCCGCTTACTGTTTCATTGTTCCTGCTGACTTTCGACAGAATGTTCGGCTCCAACTTCTTCAACGTGGCAGCCGGGGGCAACACAATTATTTGGGAACACTTCTTTTGGATTTTTGGACACCCGGAAGTGTATATATTGATTTTGCCGGCTTTTGGCATATTCTCCGAGGTAATCTCAACCTTTTCGAGAAAAAGATTATTCGGTTATTCATCAATGGTTTTCGCTACCGTATTAATCGGATTCCTCGGCTTCATGGTTTGGGCTCACCATATGTTTACAGTTGGATTGGGTAATATTGCCAACGCGATTTTTGCTGTTGCAACAATGGCTATTGCCGTACCGACAGGTATTAAAATTTTTAACTGGCTATTGACGATGTGGGGAGGAAGCATTAAATTTACCACTCCGATGCTTTGGGCAGCGGCGTTTATTCCTTCATTCGTCATGGGCGGCGTAACTGGAATCATGCAGGCGGCAGCACCTGCCGACTATCAGTATCATGACACATACTTTATTGTTGCCCACTTCCACTATGTCATTGTTGGCGGGGTCGTATTCGGTATTTTTGCTGCCGTTCATTACTATTGGCCTAAAATGTTTGGACATATGCTGAATGAGACATTGGGGAAAATTACATGGTTCTTATTTGTGGTTGGATTCCATTTAACATTCTTCGTTCAACATTTCCTTGGTTTGATGGGAATGCCGCGAAGAGTAGCCACATTCCTTGACGGACAAGGATTGTCGACCGGAAACATGATAAGCTCCATCGGTGCTTTGACAATGGCTGTAGCCGTCATTGTATTGCTCATTAACGTTGTCCTGACAACAATCAAAAACGAACCTGTCGCAAATGACCCTTGGGGTGACGGACGCTCGATCGAGTGGGCGATTTCTTCACCAGCACCTTATTACAACTTTAAGCAGCTTCCGTTAGTTCGCGGGCTTGATGCGTTCTGGCTTGAAAAAATGGATGGTAAAACGGAAATGACGCCGGCTGAGCCTGTTGGAGACATTCATATGCCAAATGGTTCATTCATCCCATTCATGATTTCTTTTGGATTCTTCGTTGCTTCCTTTGGAGCCATTTACAACAAAGATTTCGCTTGGGGAATACCGGTATTAATCATTGGGCTGGCCATTTCCTTTGGGTCCATGCTTGTGCGCTCCCTGAAAGACGATCACGGCTATCATATCCCGAAAGCGGAGTTGCTGGAAGATGAGAAGGGGGTTAAGGCATAATGCATGTTGAACAGCAGTTTACTCCAGAAACATGGCCCGAGTTGCCGGAAAGGGCCACTCTGGAGGGTAAAAATAAATTTTTGGGCCTCTGGTTCTTTCTTGGAGGCGAAACCGTACTGTTTGCATCTTTTTTCGCCACGTACCTGGCGCTGAAAGATAAGGTTCCGGCAAGCGGCGGACTGACATCAACAGAAATATTCGAATTGCCGCTTGCATTTGCCATGACGATGCTGTTACTTACAAGTTCTGTAACGAGTGTGTATGCCATTTACCATTTGCGGAACTTTAACTATAAAAAGATGCAATTGTGGTTTATCATCACACTTTTATTGGGCTTAGGATTTTTTATATTGGAGATTTATGAGTTTCATCACTACACGACAGAATTGGGATTCGGTTTTAAAAGCAGTGCTTTCAGTTCGGCCTTCTATACGCTTGTAAGCTTCCATGGAGGACACGTAGTGTTCGGGCTTGGCTGGATTACGGCATTGCTTGTTCGTAACGCAAAACGGGGACTAAGTCTTTACAATGCGCCAAAGTTTTATTTGGCCAGTATTTATTGGCACTTTATTGACGTAGTCTGGGTATTTATCTTCACTGTCGTTTACTTAATGGGAATGGTGGGATAACGGATGGAAGATCAATCCTTAAATTCAGGAAATCCACGTGTTGATTATGAATACCGTCGCAGAAGAAACAAGGAAGCCATGCGCCATCAAGTCATTTCTTTTGTCATTTCAATTTTTCTTACTTTAGTGGCATTCGGGGCAGTGGCAGCCGGGTTTGACAAATGGTTTGTCATCCCGTTCATCCTTTTGCTCGCATTGGTTCAAGTCATTTTTCAATTATATTACTTCATGCATATGAGTGAAAGAGGGCATGAAGCGGTTCAATTATTTATATACGGCGGAGTCATTATTGGTTTTGTAACCATTTTATGCTTCGTAACCATTGTTTGGTTGTAATGCAAAGCCAGCCGAAATTTACGGCTGGCTTTTCGATTTTGTTTATTTTGTCATGAACTTGTCAATCGCTGTCATTGAATGGGATAATGGGTAAACGTATAATAAAAGCAGATAGGTACGTATTTTTCAAAAGAGGTGAAGGCAAATGCCTTTTGGCACGTTAAGCATATTTGGATTTCGGGCGCTTTGGAGCCCTTATTTTATGATTTTTGTCCTGTTGCTGATTGCCGGCTTTTTTTATCTGACAATTCAAAAGCGCCATCAGTTCGCCGGCAGCGAGCCGTTAACAAAGAAAGAGGGCATCCTCTTTGTCACAAGCATGGTCCTCCTTTATATCATTAAAGGATCCCCTGTAGACTTGTTAGCACATATCATGTTTTCTTTTCATATGGTGCAGATGGCATTTCTTTACCTTGTCATACCGCCGCTTTTTATTGCCGGCGTGCCGAACTGGCTTTGGCAGGAAATCATTGAATGGCCGGTTATCCGTTCAATGTTCCGTTTTTTTACAAAACCTCTTATTGCCCTTGTTGCGTTTAATGGATTATTTTCGGTTTATCATATTCCGCTTGTAATGGATTTCGTTAAAATGCATCTGCTTTTGCATGCATCTTATACGGTATTATTATTCGTGTTCGCCATCTTTCTATGGTGGCCGTTAGTCAATTCGCTTCCGGATCAATACCAGCTCCATGGATTGAAAAAGATCGGCTATATACTCGGGGATGGAGTCCTTCTCACGCCTGCGTGCGGTCTTATTATTTTTGCCCCGGAAGCCATGTATGCCACATATACCGACGGCGAATTGTGGTTAAAAGCGATGGCCCTTTGTGTGCCCGGTACAACATTGTCCGGACTGGACATAAGCGGTCCTGAACTGTTCACAAACATTCCGGCAAGGGAAGATCAGCAGTTGGGCGGCGTATTGATGAAGATTATTCAGGAAATTGTCCTTGCCACCATTTTGGCAAAAGTATTTTTTGATTGGTACAAAAAAGAACAAAGCGATTCGGAACGTGTTGATGAGGCAGGATCACTTGTTCACCAGGAACCCCGCCATGCAGATTAATGGGGATACAAGGGGATTTTCATTTGTTTAATCTATAAGTAAGGAAGGAAAGCGAAAGAAATGTCTATTCCAATATTACCGACGATCAGTACGGCATGTATCGTGATTAGCGCCGCCCTCGTAGCAATCGGCTGGGGAAAGATCAAAAAAAGAGAAATTGAAAGCCATCGAAAAACGATGATGGCCGCCGCTGTATTTGCCGTAATCTTTTTTGCCATTTATTCAACGAGAACAGTGTTTATTGGCAATACCTCCTTTGGAGGTCCGGATGAATTAAAGTTATTTTATACGATTTTCCTATTCTTTCACATTACATTGGCAACTGCAGGGGCTGTCCTCGGGATCATTTCCTTATGGACCGGATATAAAGACAGGCGGCAAGTTCACCGCAAGATCGGGCCATTCACGAGTGTCGTATGGCTGGGAAGCGGCATAACGGGTGTCATTGTATATTTGCTGCTGTATGTGATTTACCAGGGGGGTGAAACGACTTCCCTTATCAAAGCGATATTGGGAAATTAAAAACAACATGCCGGGTATTTCCTGGCATGTTGTTTTTAATCTGAAGAGGCGAAGCGACAGTATAAAGGAAGCTTCGGCAGTTTATAGTAGACAACGGCGCGTGGGCTCCGGTGCACATGGTTTTCGGGTCATTGCACATCGATTAAAGTGCCCGAACTTTTATATTTTAAAGTTTAATTTGATAATCCCGGCCTCTCGTGCTGTTTTGAAAACGATGAGCAGCAATGGCCCTATAAAAAATCCGAGAAATCCAAATAATTTTAAACCGAGGTACATGGCAATTAAAGTTGCAAGCGGGGACAGACCGATATGGGTTCCCATTACTTTTGGTTCAATTGTTCTTCTAATAATAAGCAAGACAGCCGCAAGAATCGCCAGCTTTGTCCCAAGGACGACATTGCCGGATAACAAGTGGTAAAGCGACCAGGGAGCCAGTATGACTATAGAGCCGATGATAGGTATTAAATCGATGATCCAAATAATAATGGACATAATTATGGCTGTTTTGGGAGAAATGATTAGCAGGCCAATTAATGATGCAGCGAGAATCAACAAACTGACTAAAAACTGTGCTTTGCAAAAACCAAAAACAACCGTTGATATCCTTTTCGTCATGAAGTTTACTTTTTCCGAAGTTTGATCGGTTAAATGGCGGTGAATCCCATTTCGTATCTTTGGCAAATCCAGCATAAATAAAAATAACGCGATCAAGTATACGAGAAAGCTCACTAAAAAATTTGGTATGTATGATAATACCGTACTGATATTTTCTATATTGATATAATTGCGAATGCTCGTTACGATTGTATTAATAAAACTATTTATTTCTTCGGTAACGGCATGTACCATTTCTTGCGGAAACGTTTGGGCAGCATTTTTAAATTGTTCTTCATAATGAACCCAAATGTTCGAAACATTGTTCACGTATTGCGGCAAATCTTCGACAAGCTTAACCCCTTGACTGATGACTTTGGTGGTTGTGAAATAAATGCCGGTCCCCATAACCAGTGTAAATACAGTAAAGACAATTATAACGATATAATGTCTTTTCATTTTAACCCTTGATTGCAGCATTCTTACGAGCGGCTCCAGCAAAAGTGCCGTAATCAATGCGGCGATCAGCGGGACAGATACAGGCAGAATATAAAAGGCGGCCAAGCCGAGAATCACGATAAGGGCGGCAAAAATCATATGCTTTCTTCTAAACATTCCTCGCAAAATGGTTCTCCTTTTTCATGATATTTATTTATTATATAATGTCCATAGCCTTTTCGGTAGTAATATGCAGGCGAACAGCAAAAAGAACACGGAAAATCCGTGTCCTTTTATTCAGAATACAGCTCCAAATCTTTTTTAATGTTCTCCAGCATTTTCTGGCATTGCTTCACAAGATGCTCCGGAAAATATTCATCGTCTCCGTACTCTACCCCGTGAGGATAGTAATGCTTGCCAAGAAGCGGTGCCATCAGTTGAATGAGCGCCTTCCGGCTGCCTACATCCCCTTCAACGCTATAGCCCGGGATGCGCAAGTAGTATGTACCTTCTTTTACTTGGAATTTATGATCATAAGTAACCCGCTCATAATCCCACTGTCCTGCAAGGACCATTCTGTGTTTGCTCATGATTTCGTTCAGGCGGTTTAAATCAATTTTAATCGATTCAAAACCACTATTTTCGAATTTCATATCTTCAATCCCTCCTCAATAATACAGGCCGAATACTACATGAATAATTCCCCATGTTTTATAATAGTCGAAAAAGCACCTGGTTGCAACAAAGCCCTCCTCCAAATGTAACAATTGTGTATAATTTGCGGACTGTTGGTGAACATATGAAACGTGTAAATGAAATATTTTAGGAGGAGGAAAAATCATGACGCATATTCGGGATATTATGACGGATGAAGTTGAAACGTGTTCATTAAATGACAATATTTATGAAGTTGCGGTAAAAATGAAAGAATGGGATGTGGGCGTGATCCCGATTGTAGAAGGAAAAAGGCTTGTAGGCATTCTGACGGATCGTGATATTGTTCTCAGGTGCATTGCGGAGAAAAACCCTCCTTCTTCCAAGGTTGAAGACATCATGAGTGAGAATTTGTTTACTGTAACTCCTGATACGACGACACAGGAAGCAGCGAGATTAATGGCCAAAGAGCAAATTCGCAGGCTGCCGGTTGTTGAAAACGGTGAGCTCGTCGGAATTGTTGCCCTTGGAGACCTGGCTGTCCGCGATTTAACCGATAGTCAGGCAAAAACGGCATTATCCGAAATATCCGAACCGGATGAAGAACAATCCTTTCATTGATTTTACAAACACAAGTCATGTTTTTTTAAAAACCCTGTATTACAGGGTTTTTTCTTGCTGTAGTTTATTGTACATGCCGGGGGAAGTGGTATAATGAAAACTAATTATAGAAAGAGTTTCCGGGGAGGAGGAAAAAATCTGCGTACGTTCATCAGAGTCATCATTTTGGCAATCATTTTGCTGTTTATCAGCTTTTATACATATTCTCCTGAACAACCAGGCCCCTTAAAAGATCATACGTATGTACATCCTCCTAAATATGACGAAGAAAGCCCTCCTGATGATCATGTTCCGGATTATGAAACCCAGCCTGAAAGCGGATTGGCTTCTTATATCGGAAAATCCGCCGCACAGTTGCTGAAAGAATATGGAAAACCTGACAGAAAAGAACCGTCTGCCTACGATTATGAATGGTGGGTGTACAATAAGCACGCCGGCAAATACATGCAAGCGGGAGTCCGGGATGGAATGATTGTGACATTATACGTTTTAGGCGATCAATTGAATGTTACCCCTTATAAAATAGGCCAGCCGGTCGAGGACATATACCGGGCGAATATGCTGGAGACAGAAATTGTCATCACTTCAGAAAAAGGAACTTATCGGCTCGAACTTTCAGAAGAAGATTTAAACATCAGGCCTCTGATCCGGCTTGGGGATATTTTCGCACAACTTTCCATTGATAAATTTACCGGCAGGTTGTTCAGTGTCCGTTTCCTTGATCAGGATACGCTCGTTGCCCAAAGGCCGTACGAACTTGTATATAGGGGAGATTTGATTCAGACAAAAGAGCCCGGCGATCAGGAATGGAGGGCTATTGAAAGCGGGAGCGAGCGTCAAATATATGATTTAACGAATATTTTTCGAAACAGGTTTGGTCTGGAATCATTAAAATGGGATGAGGAGATTTCGGAAGTTGCTTACGGTCATAGCAAAGATATGAATTTGAATGATTACTTTGACCATGAATCCCCAAAATACGGTGATTTGGAAAAGCGGTTGACGGAAGGAAATGTGGAGTTTCAGTCGGCTGCAGAAAATATTGCAGCCGAATATATTGACGGGCCGGCAGCGTTTGAAGGATGGATTAATTCGGAGAATCACAGGAAAACAATGCTGGATAAAGGTTTTTCCTTTATCGGGATCGGTGTTTATAAAAAGAATTACACCCAAAACTTTGTGGGGAAAAAATGAAATGTAACCGAGTGGCATTATATATTCTTCAACATATATTATGAAGGGACGGATAATCGAGTCATTTGAGGTGATTGAGGGATGACAAGGAAAAAACTTCACCCGTCAGTCGAACAATTCAAGCAATTTGTAAGGGAACATCCCAACCTTGTCAAACTGGTCAGGGCCGAGGAAAACACTTGGCAAGAACTGTACGAGGAATGGTACTTGCTTGGCGAGGATGACCCCAAATGGGAAAAATATAAGAAGGGGAATACGGCGGAAACGAACGAAAACAAGGATGATGTAAAAAAATGGGTTCATCAATTTTCCGGTCTGTTAAAAAAAATGGATGTGAATCAAATGCAATACCATATTGATAATTTAAGCCAGGCAATCGGTGCGATCCAAGGCCTTCTCTCCCAATTCCAAGGAAGCAGCCAGCAACAAAGCAATCCTGTCCAAGAGGCACCCCGCAATCCTTTTGCTTTTAGAAAAGACTGACGTAAGGAGGAGGATGGATGAGAGCCGATGTGTTGGAGTACATTTATTCCAATCATGAACTAAAACAATTTATCCGGGAACAGCCCCAATGGTATCGAAAATTGTCCAGAGATCCAAAACAATTGGAGCAATTTGAAATAGCCTCCCTTCATTACTTTAAAAAAACCATTCCGCATCAAGTGGAAAAATTTTCACAGGGAGTGCAAATGGCAAACATGTTTATGGGCATGCTTCAGGCAATGAATGCAAAGTAGAGAATACATGGAAACGAAATTCCATGTGTTCTTTATTTTTTTGCATGAAGGATATTGTTTGGAGAAAAGCTATGAACAAGGAGTGATTATATTGAAAATCATGGCAATTTGTTTCATGGTGCTTTTATTTGCCGGCGGCTGTGCCCAAAGATTGCCGGAACCGGAATCAATGAAAGCAAAGGCTTCAGAGGAAAGCCAGACCCAAAAAACATTGACGGTTCATCGAAATGTAAAAGGAAACACCTTATTTATAGAATGTTTTGTCCCGTCCATTTCATTTTCCAATCAGTCAGGGGTAAAAAATAAGGGGAAAGCCCGATTATATATGAACGGAAAATTTCATAGCGAGCATGAAACGGCCGCTTTTATTGTCAAGGATCTTCCCAAAGGCGTACATGCCATTAAAATAGAAATTGTAAATCTCAATAGTGAGCCGGTAGGGTTAAGTGAGCAGTTTTCAGTCACAATTCCCTAACACAGTCGCATGGCAAATAAAAACATGGTAGAATAGGTTGTGGAGGTGAACCTTTTGCTTGCAACACTTGAAAGAGTTGAAATTATTGAAAAAGCCGAGATGCTCGGGAAGATGATCAATGCCACCGATATTGCCGAAAAGTACCGGTTTTATTATCATAAATTGCATCAAGATAAAACGACAAAAGAAAAAATAGAAGCTTTTGTCAAAATGAAAGAAATATATGAAGAAGTTCAACGGTTTGGACGGTTCCATCCCGATTATAAACAGATCATGAAAAAGGTTCGCGAATTAAAAAGGGATATGGATTTGGATGAAAATGTGGCTAATTTTCGGAAAGCGGAAAATGAAATCCAATCCATTTTAGATGAAATTAGCATGTTAATTGGAAAAGCGGTCTCCGCCAATATCAAGGTGGCAACGGGCAATCCCTTTTTTGAAGCAGGTTCCGCTTGCGGCGGCGGATGCGGTACGGGCGGCGGATGCGGCTGTTCTGCCTAAAGTAAAAAAGGAGATTATACATGTTTACAAAAAAGCAGGGATTGATTGTATGGATGACCCATACGAAAAACATAAAGACATTGAGGCGATTCGGCAATATACATTATGTTTCCAAGAGAATGAAGTATGCCGTTCTTTATTGCAACCAGGAAGAATTGGGGATGATTTCGGACAAGCTGCGGCAGCTTCAATTTGTAACCAAAGTGGAGCCATCATACAAGCCTTTTTTAAAGACCGAGTTTGAAAATGCCAAACCGGATAAAGCAAAAGAATATGACTATCGAATTGGTCTTTAATGAGAAGACGGCCGGGTAAGAGGCCGTCTTTAAATATAGAGAGAACATGCAAAAGGAAGATCAGGGAGATTTGATACGATGTCGAAAAATGTCTTGCTGGCCGTTTCCATACTTATGATATTAATAAGTGGTCTGCTTTTTTTTCAATGGAACACTGTATCCATTTCCACCTTTTCCAGCGGGAAAAAGCCTGAACAAAATGTGGCTGTCCGGCATATGCAGAACCACTTTCAAGTAAAGCAATCCATCAAACAGATGCCGGAAGGAAGCTACGAAATTCGCAAGCCCAAGAAACTGGATTCGTTTTCTTGTGAAAGCAGCCGCCATCAATCGTGTGTGTGGCTGAATCAGGAAAAAACAAGAATCGCTTTTGGAAAAGAAGAAGAGATTACTTTTACCTACCAGCTTTCATCAGCGGAAAACCGTGATCACTTTGTATTGGACAATTGGCTGTTTCAAGTGGAGGATGTCACTTGTCATTTTAGCCGGATTCAACTTACGGAAGAAAAATGGCGGCAAGGAGAATGGTTGGCAGCGGCCGATTCCATAGGCAAGAAAAAAATGGATGCCATCGATTATTATGTGTTTGAGACGAATCATGAAAGCCCGGCTCTTTATTGGAATGCGAATAGGTTGCAGGAAATATACAAGGATCAGCATGTGGCGATTTATTCGGAAAGCAGCGTACCGGCGGATTTTTCAAAGTTAAAAGATCTGGATAGAAGTGGGAAGCTGCTGGCCGTCATGACGAAAAAAGAAAAAAAATTTCATGATCATGACGATTTGATCCTTGTTCCGAATCAGGGAGAGGAAGCCATTTTGCTGGCGATCCTCAAAAAAACTTTATTGATGGAAGAAAAGCAAGAATGGTTGCTTGATGTGATGATTTCAGCGTTTTTTGAGCGGCCTTTCGGAAGTGAAAAAGCCCAAAAAATGTACCTTGAGTTGGAGCGTGAATTACAGAAAGATGGTGTTAACCGCTGGTTGGCGAAGGTTCTGCCCAGCAAAACGGTCATATCGGCACGGGACTTGGATGAATATATATGGGAAACGGCAGGCATAAAGACGAATTTTTTTACAATAAACGCCCAAGAAAAGAAGCCGTTTATCCCGTATTATGTACTGGATGAAAGGCCTGTTCTGGTCAATGGGAAGGCGGCGGATGAGATAACAATCTTGTACCATGGCGAACATCCGTATATTTCCTTCATTCCACTTGTTGCCCAGCTCGGGTTTGCAGTCCAATCGGGAACGAATGAGGTAATGATCAAAAGGGGAGACGGCGCTTACCATTTTTATTATGGAAGGAAAATATTTTATAAAAATGGACGCCCATTTGGCCTTTCCGGCAATCCTTTTCTCACAGTCGGAGAGGAGACATATATCCGTACCGAGCTGCTCCTTCCTGTCTTGGGGGTAAACATAAATGAAACAAGCAACCAAATCCATCTAAAAGAATAAAAAACCCTGCAGAATTTCTGCAGGGTCCTTCTATTTTCCGCCTTGGCGGATAGAAGGCAAAGGGAGAGGAGAAACCGGAGGAAGAACTTATGGGGAAACGTAAGTCTTCTCCGCGGTTGGCAACAACATCTGCTGCGATGTTGTTATCCATATTATCGCCTGCCGGGAGAGTTTTATACATATTTTTACCCGCAGGTTCTTGCTTGGCAAAAGTTTTTGCCTGCTGGCTTGTCCCTTTTTTTTGTGTTAGTATAAAAAAGTATGAAAAAGATCGAATGGTGACGAATATGAGGATCATATCAGGCAGCTGCAAAGGCAGAAAATTAAAAGCGGTTCCAGGAAAATCAACACGGCCGACGACAGACAAAATGAAAGAAACCATTTTTAACTGGATTGGCCCCTATTTTAGCGGGGGACTTGGCCTTGATTTATTTGCCGGAAGCGGAGGGGTCGGTTTGGAAGCGTTAAGCCGGGGCCTCGACCGGGTAATCTTTATAGATCATGACAAATTTGCCGTCCAAACGGTGAAAGCGAACGTGTCTTTATGCGGTTTTGACGATCAAGGCGAAATATATCAAAACGATGCAGGCAGGGCTTTGAAAGCCGTCAGAAAGAGAGGCTTGCAGTTTGATGTAATTTTTATCGATCCTCCATACCAAAAGCAAAAAATCGCTGCATTGCTCGAAGAGATCGATAAACATTCATTGCTGAAGGAGACGGGCTCCATCGTTTGTGAACACGCTCCGGAAGTAACGCTTCCCGCCTCTGTCGGGAAGCTTGTACAAGCAAAACAAACTCATTATGGAATGAGCAGTTTGTCGTTATATAACATTCAACATTCTAAAGAGGGGGAAACAGAATGAAGAGCATTGCAGTGTGCCCGGGAAGTTTTGATCCCGTAACAAACGGGCATTTGGACATCATTCGCCGGGCGGCGAAGGTATTTGACGAAGTATATGTCGTTGTCTTGAGCAATTCTTCCAAACGCCCGTTGTTTTCAACAGATGAAAGAACAGATTTACTAAAAAAAGTAACGAAAGAAATACATAATGCGAAGGTCGATTCCTTTAACGGCCTGCTTGTCGATTATGCAAAGAGCATCGGTGCAAGCGCGATCGTAAGGGGACTGAGGGCCGTTTCTGATTTTGAATACGAGATGCAAATTACGTCCATGAACAGGGTGTTGAATGAAAACATCGAAACATTTTTCATGATGACGAATAACCAATATTCATTTTTAAGTTCAAGCATTGTAAAAGAAGTGGCCAAATACGGAGCCAATATTTCGGATTTAGTTCCGTTACAAGTTGAAAAAGCGCTAAAAGAAAAGTTTTTGCAAAAAAACAAAGAGGCTTAATTGGCTGTTCTCATCTTTCGAACGTAAAAACCGATGCCAACCATTAATATGAAAATTGTACAAATCGGGCCGATATGGCCAAGCCAGGCCAACACTTTTTCCCACCAATCAACCTGGAACTGCAAAAATACCGGTTCGGCTGATGAGCGCAACAAAAATTTTTGTTCAAATGGGACCCATAAAAGAAACGTAAACAGCCCGGATATAAACCCTTGAAAGATGCGGGCAATAAAAAACGGGAGAAACCGTATATCTGTCTCGGCCAGAACACTGGCAACCTGGGCTTGGATACTAAAGCCGCTGAAACCCAAAAGAAAACTGGCCAATACTGCCTGGTGCATCAGGGCTGCATCCGTCTGGCTCGTCATTTGGCACCCGATCGTGATTTCAAATAGTCCGGCGATTGAAGGAATGCTCAAGTCCGCCGGCAATTGCAAAACTGTCAATAATCCCTTGGCGATTTTTGCCAGCAGCAACGTAATATGAAGGTGAAACAAAAGCTTATTAATCACCGAAAATAAGATGATGAAGCCGCCAATCATGAGCAGCGTGTTGATGGAAGTGATCACTGCGTCCCCAACCAGCTTGCCGATTGGCTTTTTATTTTCAAGCCTTGTGTGGTGCAATGCTGATAATGACTCGGCAAAAACGGAGCGGGAGGATGCCCGTTTATATTCCCCGGACTCATTTTTTCCATACCATCTCATGATGACCCCAACGCAGAAATTGCCAAAATAATGGGCAGCCGCTAACATAAACCCCAGTTTCGGGTTGTGAAAGAAACCGACCGATACCGCCCCGAAAATAAAAAGGGGACTGGAACAATTTGTAAACGATACGAGCCGCTCGGCTTCGTCCCTGGTCAACTGGCCTTCCTGGCGAAGCCTGGCAGTGATTTTGGCCCCTGCCGGAAAACCTGAAGCCATACCCATTGCCCATGCAAATCCGCCAACCCCGGGAACTCTAAATAACGGGCGCATAAAAGGCTCAAGCAATATTCCCACAAATTTCACGACCCCGAAACCGATCAGTAATTCGGAAAGTACAAAGAAAGGAAAAAGGGATGGAAAGACAATTTCCCACCACATATTTAACCCCCGAACGGAAGCTTCAAACGACTTTTCCGGCAGTAGGATCATGGAAGCAGCCATGCATGATATGCTTGCGGCGAGTAAGATTGTTTTTATTTTTGATAAGCTCAATTCCTGACCTCCCTGTCCAACATCCCTACATAATCAATATACTCATAGGCTGTTCATTTAGACCATAAAATGGGATGGGGAGGGATGGCAATGGAGAAGCCAAAAATTGGCCTGGCGCTTGGATCGGGCGGTGCAAGGGGGTTTGCCCATTTGGGGGTCATTAAAGCTTTGACGGAAAATTCCATTCCGGTTGACATGATTGCCGGAAGCAGCATGGGAGCGCTCGTAGGCTGTTTTTACGCATTCGGACATGATGTTGAAAAACTGATCCAACTTTCAAAGGCATTTCGCAGGAAACATTATTTGGATTTTACCGTACCAAAAATGGGCTTTATTTCAGGAAAACGACTCAAAAACTTTATTCGGCTGTTTATGCAGGGGAAACAACTGGAACAATTAAATATCCCTGTAGCCGTGATCGCCACCGATTTGCATACGGGGGAGAAAGTGGTTTTTATGGAGGGGCAGGCGGCAGAAGCCATTAGGGCAAGTATTTCAATACCGGGAATATTCATACCGGAAAAAATAAACGGGCGGCTGTTGATTGATGGCGGGGTTTCAGATCGGGTGCCGATCTCGACAGTAAGGGAAATGGGGGCCAATATTGTCATTGGCGTTGATGTTTCAAGGGTTAATCCAAGAGCTGACATTCAAACGATTTATGACGTGATTATGCAAAGCATTGATATATTACAAATGGAAATCATTGCCGCACGGGAAATGGAATCAGATATTATGATTTTACCTCCTGTAGAACATGTAAATGCCAGGGCATTTAAAAATATTGAAGAAATTATTGATAAAGGTGAAGAGGCCACTCTTTTAAAATTGCCCGAAATAAACGAAGCGATTAAAAGGTGGCCCCAATCTAATAACGGGTCCCGATCATAATGGGCGGCTGTGCGAATTCAAGCGAAAACAGGCTGCTTTTTTCGGGTTCCGGCAATACATGTGCATAAACTTGCGAAGATTTTCGGTCCAACACGAGCCAATCTTCAGGGCAAGAGGAAACGGTCGAAATAAGCGGAAGCTCCAGCTCTTTTTTTCTTTTGTTCAAATAATCCCTGCCTGTCCGGCTCATTCCGAGCAAACGGATGTATTGCGGCTTTTCGGCAGCAGGAACCATTACGCTCTTCGGTGTATTTGTCAAGATGTGCACACAAATTCGCTGCAATCTTGTCCATGTATACCTTTTTGTTTTAACGCTTTGCATAAAAGAGTGAAAGCTTTTGGCGCTTTTGGCAGCTTTTTTCAGCCGGTAAGGCAGTCCTTCCTCGGCATCGTATATTTCCTGAAGCTCATCCTCGCTCATTGTCAGCAGGCGGTATTGGAAAAAAGGCCAATAATCTTCCCATCCATGGAGCTTTTTGTATTTTTGTACATAGGAAGCGAGCACAGAAAGTGTCGATTCGGGAACATAGGGACGAATTTGATCAAGGTCCGGATTTTCGCTTAATGATTTCCGAATCGATGTGGCACTCGCAATTTTTTCATGATGGAAGGTTTGGTCATGATGCCCCGCTTTGCTGCGCTTTACCGTAAAAAAATGGATTTTGCTGTTCATCTCATGTGCCGCACGTATGTATTGGTAGCCCAATATGTTGTTCGGCTTCGATAAATCGACACCATCACGCAATCCGTCTTTAAGGGAGCTGTATGCCTGGGCGAGGGCACGCGGATAACTGACTCCCTGTTTTATGTAAGCTTTGATGTAATGATCATATGTATCAGAATGTTTATTTAAATATTCGAGCGTATTCAAAAAAGGTTTTACTTCGCCCGATTCACTGCCAAAACAAATGGAGTCGCATTTTAGCGCATTGAGCAGATAGACAGCTCCATAAGCAAAAATCTCCGCTTTTTGCACGGCGAATGCATATGGCAGTTCCACAACAATATCCAGTCCTGCTTCAAGGGCCATTCTTGTCCTGTACCATTTTGAAACGAGCGCAGGCTCACCCCTCTGCAAAAAATTTCCGCTCATTACACAAATTGCCACATCTGCCGCGGACACTTCTTTCGTTTTTTGCAAATGATACAGATGCCCGTTATGAAATGGATTATATTCTGCAATAATGCCAACACTTTTCATAAGATCTTCCCCTGTTAAAATATCGTAACTATATATTACCCGAAAGAACCCTTGATTGGAAATAAGTAAAATTTATATCAGCGGAGATACTGGTCTGCAGACAAGTTCATGCGGGATAAGTTAAAGAGGGGAAAAATCCAAATTATTCAGATTCTTTTCGATAACCATAAGGGCTGCCTCCAGGGTATCCTCCTTGGTAAGGAAATTGATGCACCGGTAGACCATAACCGGTATATCCCGGATATCCGCCATAGCCTCCCATACCGGATGGTCCGCCGTAACCTCCCATGCCTCCAAATCCACCTGGCCCTGCGTAGCCTCCATAACCGGGATAACCGCCAAAGCCCATGGAAGAAGGTCCGTAAAATTGTCTTTCTTGTTTGCTCATTGTTTCACCTCCCAGTTACCATTTCGCATTAGTCTATGTATAAAAAACCAAGCCGTGAAGGCGATTGTCCTCTTTATTTTCTTTTTTAATGGGGAAGGTAAAGATAAGCTGATTTTGCAAAGGTGTAAAGAAGCTAATTGCGATGTCTCGTAAATCCAAACAGTCCAAGGGCTAGAACGAAGGCATAAAAAAATTTTCCCCCAACAAAACCGCGTAAAACTGGGCTTTTTGGAAAAGGAAATGCGGAAAAAGGCAAAATCCACCCCAAAAAAAGAAAGCAGGTGAAACTGCACCATAACTGGGTTAAAATGTAAGTAACCAAACAAACATTTCCAGTTAGGAGGTTCACCTGTATGGCTATTATACCACAACTGAGTTTGTTTTCCTGGAAAGAAATTGATGAACTTGGAGATTTGGATAGACTTCGTCTTGTACTCGAATATATGCCGGATGAGGAACTTATGAGGACGCTTGAACAAAGGCGTGGACATGGCCGAAATGACTATCCGGTTCGTGCCATGTGGAATTCTGTC
>NZ_JBFEGN010000189.1:0-1628 GCF_047228825.1 Siminovitchia jepli | reverse complement strand
ACTAAACATACATGACCGGCGGGTCACAAACTTGGCATGAAAATGTTTCCAGCCAATAGTTCCCAGCACAAGCCTCCTTCTGATCCTTCATAATTAGATATAAACAGGGGAATGGTACGTCGTAATTTTTTATGGTGGGTTAAGACCCCGAAAACTAAACGGACAGCTTTCGATTGTGGAGCACAACCTACTGTTGCCACGAGCACGTATATCAAATTTCATCTTTCTCCAATCGAAGCGAACCCTGTTCATATCTCACATAGAAAGGATTATTGTTATGGAAGATTTGCTTGAACGCTGTGCTGGATTGGATGTCCACAAAGATTCTGTTGTCGCAACAGTCATTGTTGGAAAGCCTGGGAAACGTCTTGTAAAAGAAACGAAATCCTTTGGGACAATGACCCCGGATTTACTAGAATTAAGTGATTGGCTCGTTTCATTCGAGTGCACCCATGTAGCAATGGAAAGCACAGGGGTGTACTGGAAACCTGTGTTTAACATCTTGGAAGCGAACTTTAACGTGATTGTCGTTAATGCGAGACACATTAAGCATGTCCCTGGGCGAAAGACCGATGTAAAAGACAGCGACTGGATTGCTCAACTCCTTCGAAAGGGACTGCTCGCGGCTAGCTTCATTCCGCCGAAACCGATTCGAGAGTTGCGCGATTTAACACGCTATCGTAAAAAGTTGGTCAACCAACGTACAGCAGAGCGGAATCGCATCCAAAAGTTTTTGGAAGATGCCAACATCAAGATGGGGTCCGTTCTTTCAGATATTTTCGGTGTATCAGGAATGCGCATTCTAAAAGCTTTACTGAGTGAGAATCCACCGACTCCGGAAGAATTGGCGCAAACTGTACATGGAAGGGTGAAGCCCAAAATTCCGCAATTGGCTCGTTCTCTTCAAGGGAATTTAAGTGAGCATCATCGCTTCTTATTGCGAACGATCTTTGAGCACCTCGAATCCATAGGGTCTTGCATCGAACAGATTGAATCCCAAATTGAGACAATGCTCACTGCTTACAACGAACAGATTGAGCACCTTGATGGAATTCCCGGTGTCAGTCGAGATACTGCTGCAATCATTGTGGCCGAAATGGGTGTAGATATGAGTAAGTTCCCAAGTGCCAACCATGCGTCATCCTGGGCGGGTGTAAGTCCCGGCAACAACGAAAGTGCAGGTAAAAAAAAAGTACCCGAACGACCAAGGGAGATCAGTCATTAAAAACGGCCTTATGCGAAGCCGCCCAAGCAGCTAGCAAAACAAGAACCTATCTAGGTTCCAAGTATTGGGCACTAGCGAAAAGGCGAGGCAAGAAAAAAGCTACTATTGCCATAGCGCATAAAATATTAGTTATTGCTTATCACATGTTATTAAATGATGAAGATTACAAAGAACTGGGTGCCGATTATCTCCTTCAGCGCAATAAAGATCGAATTGAAAAACAATTGGCCAATCGTCTTCGGTCGATGGGTTATCAAGTCGAAAAACAACCGGCATCTTAGAAATTGGAAAGAATTACTAGCGATTCCCGGGCATCCTTATGGACTTTTTTACATGGGAATTTTTCCCGCGTACTTGACAAATTGAAACAGTGCGTTCAAGCAAAATGTTATTTTCATATCAA
>NZ_JBFEGN010000188.1:0-1629 GCF_047228825.1 Siminovitchia jepli | reverse complement strand
ATTATCCCATATTTATCAAAATTTAGGGGGTATGGTAATTGAAATTATCTCGAAGATTTTTTACTCCTCAAGGCTGAAAGGGAATATCGATCAATATATCGAAACGACTGAAGAAGTACAGAGTGAAAGCCATGGTATTATGGACATTGCTGTAAAAATTGTTCCAAGTAATGTGATCCAATCGATGGCTGAAGGAGATATGCTTCCCATTATCTTCTTTTCCGTCTTATTCGGCTTAGGGATTGCAGCGATTGGCGAAAAAGGAAAACCTGTGCTGGCCTTCTTTGAAGGCGTAGCAGATGCGATGTTTTGGGTGACAAATTTTATAATGAGGTTTGCCCCATTCGGTGTATTTGCTTTAATTGGTGTATCGGTTTCAAAATTTGGTTTAGAATCCTTAATTCCACTTGGAAAATTAATGATTCTTGTCTATTTAACCATGCTCTTTTTTATTGTTGTTGTGCTTGGAGGGATTGCGAAGCTGGTTGGCATACATATTTTCCACATCATCAAAATATTGAAAGATGAGCTGCTTTTGGCCTATTCCACGTCCAGCTCCGAAACCGTACTGCCAAAAGTGATGCAGAAGATGGAAAAGTTCGGATGTCCAAAAGATATTGTTTCTTTTGTAGTTCCGACCGGTTATTCCTTCAACCTGAATGGTTCTACAGTGTATCAAGCACTTGCGGCGCTGTTTATGGGATCGATTTAAGTATTATGGAACAAATTACGCTTGTACTGGTGTTGATAGTAAGATCCAAAGGTTTTTATAATATTAACATATGTTAACAAAACAGGAGACTAGTGGTATGAAGAAAATTTTATATTCAATTTTATCGATTGTACTAGTATCAAGTCTTTTGACTAACACTATTTATGCTTCTGAACATTCTGTTCAGTCAAATTCTGTTTCAAATGATATTGATATAGCGGTTTTAAATGAGAGTTATACGATTGTTAATGCTACATTAAAGGATTCAATTTATACAGTTTATTATAAAAGTGGTAATAATTTACAAATAGTAGTTTATGATGGACAAACTGGTTTAGTTACAATTAATGGTGATGTACAAGAAGGGGTGTCTTTTGAATATGATCCATCTAGGGAGTTAAAAGATACGACTTCGTCCTCACAAAATGAATTTACTATTGCTGCAGCTAAACCGAAAAAAGGATATAAATATGTTGGTACACTGAGAGGACATACAAAAACTGCTAAAAATGCTGCATCATTGGCTGCTCAATTATCACTTACCATTCCAGGAATGGGTTGGTCTGCAAAGGTAGTAACAGTTTTATTAGGTACAGCTGCAAATACTAAAATTCCTTCAAGATATTATGAATATGATTTATATCAAAAAGGCTTTATGACTAATAAGTGGTATCAATATAGTACTGTTAGATTTTATAAAGATAAGAAATATAAAAAACGTATTGGAAAAACGTGGACAAGTAAGCCTAAAAAAATCGATCTACCCAATAGTTAAAAATTATAAGACGGCAAAAACTGCAAAAAGACTACCTTCTAGTTTAGGTGTGAGGCGATCCCTAAAAGTTAGACGTTCATGCCGCTTCCGCGGCACCATCAGCAGGATGAAAATGGATCAACGTCGAAGTATATTTTTACGG
>NZ_JBFEGN010000187.1:0-1694 GCF_047228825.1 Siminovitchia jepli | reverse complement strand
TGTAAACTAGCACATTATTTCAGACACCTAATTTCAAATTAACTCCGGTGAAAAACCTGAAATAGTGTGCCGGTTTGATCACTTTATTTCAGATTTGGAAATAGTTTGGCGCATTATTCCAGATGCTTAAGCAAAAGAAACTCCCTTTAAAAAGGGAGCTGCGATTCCGGAATTAGTTCTTTTGATAATATCCTCACTTTATATACTTCTACCATTCTCAGTGTAAACGCCACATCATCCTCCAGCGTCACAAACCACTCATGATAATCTTTCTCAAAACACGCTTCATAATAACGGTTTTGAATGCGTATTTCGAAGGTCATTCCCGTAAATGTTTCATACTCTTGTTGGCCAATCCAAATTTTCCAGTCCTGTTTTTCCGGATCAAAAAACATAATCCCCCGTCGCATCATAAGCCACTCTCCTCAACGGCCATTTGGACGATTTCCTCATCAATCTGTTCTTTCTTCAGCTGCGCCCCATACAAAAGGCAATTGATCGTCAATGTGTTGATGACGCGCGGCCATCCCTGTGAACGCAAGGCAATCGCTTCAAGGGCTGTTTCTGTGAAAATTGGCATCTTGGCTCCGGCAAGCTTTAAATGATGATCAATATAGGCAAACACATCTTCTTTCTTTAGGGGCTGAATTTGGTACCTCATGATGATCCGTTGAGAAAGTGGCTTGTGATGGTTCAGGTTTAGACGTGTCTTTAAATGCGGAAGCCCGGCCAGCACAAGGATAAATGGATTTGATGAATCCATTTGGAAGTTAAAGAGAATCGCCAAGTCCTGTAAAAAAGCGTCCTTGGCCATATGCATCTCATCCAGGATGAACACCGGCGTTACTTTTCGTTCCTGGGCCATCCGTTCAATTCCATGCTGGATCTGCCGGAACAGATCCACCTTCCGGAACCTGGGCTCCTCGCCCAACCCGTAAGCCAAACCCCGGTAAAAATCCATTACACCCCCGGTGGACAGTGGAAAGTAGACCACATGATAAAGCGCCGGGTTGAGTGAATCCTTGAATGATCTTAATGTAAATGTTTTTCCGGCACCAGGATCACCAATGACCATGCCGATCCCTTTGGATTTTCGTAAATACTCAAGGCCGTTCAATGCTTCCTGGTACCCTGCAGAACGGAAAGCTTCCGTAGGGTCCATGTCTTTGGAAAAAGGGGTTCTAGCCAATGAATAGAATGGTTTATACATGGCCTGCCTCCTCTTCCTGAGAAGCCTCGGAGACGGCGAACAGCGATTGCCCCCGTTTGACATGGGCGTTATCATTCATGGAGACCGGAACGGCCTCGGCTGCTTGCTTGCCGTCTTCAAACACATATACTTTATGCTCGTCCATTCTGATTTCAATTTTTTGCCCGATATATTGGGAAGGGACCTCATATAGTTTTTTCTCCAGTGTAATGGTCCCATCCAGCTTCACTTTTCGCTCCGCCCGCCTCAAGAAGATCGAGTCTAACAAGGAAAGGTCTTCCAGGAAGGTCACATAATCCAATTGGGACAGGAATACTTCGTGCGGTGTTTTCCCGTCTAGTGAAGCGTGCGGCTTCCGGTGATAGTCCTCCTCAAGCCACTGCCAGAAACGCTCATTCAGCTCCTCCAAAGAATGAACAGGATCATTTTTTAACAGGGGGTAGAAGCGTGTTTGGATCGTTTTAAACAGCCTCTCAATTTTTCC
>NZ_JBFEGN010000186.1:0-1741 GCF_047228825.1 Siminovitchia jepli | reverse complement strand
TTGTGCTGGGAACTATTGGCTGGAAACATTTTCATGCCAAGTTTGTGACCCGCCGGTCATGTATGTTTAGTTTGAAAACAATTTTCCTTTGCCAGTCCGGACAGTATTTTGTTCTCTAATTTTCTTTATATCAAGACGGATAAGCAGGGATACGACGAAGGCGACAACAAATAATCCGGCGAAAAACAATAAGCTGTTTCCATAGCTTCCTGTCGTATCTTTTACCCAGGCAGCAAACATCGGTCCCGCAATTCCCGCAGCCGCCCAGGCGGTTAAGATATATCCGTGGATGGCTCCAAGCTGCTTCGTGCCGAAAAGATCCCCGATGTAGGCCGGAATGGACGAAAATCCGCCTCCGTAGCAAGTATAAATAATGGCGAGCATGATCTGGAATAAAATTGAAACCGTTGTAAACGGCAGCAGTGCAAACAAAATGATTTGAATAACAAAAAAGGTTGTATATGTATTGGGCCGCCCCAAATAGTCAGAAGCTGATGCCCAACCTATTCTGCCCAGTCCGTTGAATATTCCAAGAACGCCTACAAGGGCGGCAGCTTCAACGGAGCTCATGCCGATTCTTTCCTGTGCAAGCGGGCTTGCGGCAGAAAGAATCGCAATTCCGCATGTCACATTAATAAAAAGCATGATCCATAAGTAATAAAAGCGGGTTGTTTTAATGGCTTCGTTGGCAGTCAGCTGTGCAAGGTCTGCAGAAATTTTTCCGGCTTCCACCTTTTCTTTGTATCCTTTTGGTACCCAGTTTTCAGGCGGCTTTGCCAGATAAAGGGATGATGCCAGCATAATTATAAAATAAGCGGCTCCAAGAATAAAGAACGTATTCGCTATTCCGGTATTTTTGATCAGATAATCCATGATGGGGCTGCTGATGGCTGCAGCAAAGCCAAATCCCATAATGGCCATCCCCGTAGCCATTCCCCTGCGATCTGGGAACCATTTGACAAGCGTTGAAACAGGTGCGATGTAGCCGACGCCCAACCCGATGCCGCCCAATACCCCGTAGCAAATGTATAAAAGCGGCAAGGATTCCAGCTTTACGGCAAAACCGGTGCAAAAAACGCCGATTCCGAAAAAGGCAGCTGACAACAGCCCGGACTTGCGGGGACCGTGTTTTTCTACAAAATGCCCCAAAAAAGCAGCGGACAGCCCCAAAAACAATATGGCCAAACTGAACGTAAGCTGCACCTGGCTGGCAGTCCAATCAAATTGTTCCATGAGCGGGTTTGTAAAATTGCTCCATGCGTAAACGGAGCCGATTGAAATGTGAATACCTACTGCCGAAACGACGATGAGCCATCTGTTTTTTAATTTTTCCATGTAAATCCTCCCTTTTGCCATTTTCAAACAGGTAACCGCTGTCTAAAGGAAATATCAAAGGGCCGCTGCCGGACAAAAACAAAAAACCACCGCGAAAAATACAACCTATCCAGGATAAGCGATAGCGGTGGTTAGTCTTTAACAGGTACGCTGCCAAGTGCCAACCGATTATTATATAATTTTTGATATTTCCCAACAAAATTGTAACATAATTTTCAAATTTTGAGTTAATTTTTATATTGAAACTCCAAATCAGGTCTTTTTTCCTATTGTTCGCACTGCGGTGCTGTTTATTGTTCCATACAACGGGTATTCGTAAATTAGTAATCAATATACTCTCGGCATTCCAAACGAGTAAATTCCTGAATTCCCAAAAATTTACTGGAAATGGAGTGTAATCTGATGA
>NZ_JBFEGN010000185.1:0-1745 GCF_047228825.1 Siminovitchia jepli | reverse complement strand
GTATGAGTAAAATGTTTGTGGGCGAATAGTTGTTCCTCTCATTTGAGGCCTAAGTGGGGTTTGCTCTTACGAAATGAAGTGCACGGCTTTATATGGAGTGGCGGGCATGATAGCCTCCATTGGCGAGCCAGCTTACCATATAGCTGGCTCCCTGGCTGGCAAGTCATGCCCGCAGAGGCTCCATGTCAAGCCGCCAAAGGGTTTAACACTCATCGTAGTGAGAAGCTCACAAGCAAATTCCATGAAAAAAGGGCCACTCCTTAGTAGAATCAAAGTCGACTAAAACCAGATCCAAAAGGAGTGACCACTATGGAAAATCATATCACAGCTTATCCTTCTTTTAAAGAAATTGAGCAGCTGGTATGGAGAAATCTTCAGGAAGTCTATTCTATCGTCATGAAGGAGATTTTGGAGGAAATAGACCAACAGATTGCCGAAGAACGGGACAAAAACCGCTTCAGGTACCATGAAAAACGAGAGGCAACCATGGACAGCCTTTTTGGACAAATCGAGTTTTCACGTACCTATTATCAGGACCGTGAGGCAGGTGGCTATGTGTTTCTTCTGGATCGTTATTTAGGATTTGAAGGGGAAACAGAAGTCAGTCCCCTGGTCAAGGAAACGGCGATGGAACTCGCTGTAACGGGCCCTTCCTACCGCCAGGCAGCTGATACATTGGAGAACCTTTTAGGCTACCGGGTGATAAGCCACGAATGGATTCGGCAGAGGCTGCTGGAGATTGAATTGATTCCGAAAAAAACGGAACTGGCGCAGCGTGTCCTGTTTGTCGAAGTGGACGGGCTGTACCTGAAGCGCCAGGAAAAAAACAAAAAGGGAAAAGAGGAAAAGATCGTGGCTGTCCACCAAGGCTGGGAAGTGAACGGCCGAAGAACAAGCCTGATCAAAAAGCGCCATTTCCACCATACAGGAACAGGACATTTTTGGGAGGACTTCGAGACCTTCCTGGTAGAGACGTTCGATTATGACCCTCTGGAACATCTGCTTGTCATTAACGGGGACGGAGCGAACTGGATTACGGCCTGCCGGGAGTATTTTCCGTCCAACGCCTTTTTCAGCATCGACCGCTTTCATGTCGCCCGGGACATCCAACGGATCTTCCGAGACCACCCCCGTTACAGGGCCATCCGGAAAGCACTCGCAGCCTATGACGGAGAAAAGCTGTTTCTTGAATTAAATAGCGCAGTCGGGACCCTTGACAAGGAAAGCAAGGAGGAGAGGCTGGAAGAACTGATCAAGCAGCTGGAGCAATATCCGGAAGCCCTTGGTGACTACAGGAAATGGCTCGAGAAAAAAGGGGTGGCTACCCAAGGGCTGCGTCCGATGGGCAGTGCGGAAGCAACCATGAGAGTGTTCGCTCGCCGCATGAAAAACGGCCGTAGCTGGGTAGAGGAAGGGATGAGAGCTATGATGACCGGTTTGATCGGGCATCTGGACAAGCTGTCCCTACGGACCCTGATTGGACGTATGGAAACATGGACAGAGGAACAAAAGGAGAAGCCGCCAAGGTATTACCGGGAGAAGCTGAAAAATACAGTAGGTGAAGCCGTAAGAGGCAATCTGCCATACTTAAGCCAGAAAGCAAACATTCCCGTATACCAAGCTTTAAAAGGGCTGGCAGGTTTTTAAAAATACAAAAATAGTCGACTTTGGAGAACCCTAAAAGTGTGAAAGTGCTTTCAAAAATAAAGGGCGAAAATATCTGCCCACAAATGGTTGACACAGAC
>NZ_JBFEGN010000184.1:0-1748 GCF_047228825.1 Siminovitchia jepli | reverse complement strand
CCATGTCGGTTACAAAAGGTATTTTTCACCGTCAGTATCGTTTCCGAAACAACCGTCATTAGATATTACTTTTGACAAAATATGAAAATAGAATGGTTTCACTTTTATAGAAACAAGGTTTTTAAAGAACAGTCTCTTGTATTTATCTTTCTTGTATTGGTTTGTTTTATTCTCTACAATACCGTTTCTTATATGAACTTTGTTGCCCTTAATTCATATTTATTAAACTTTGGCTTAAAAGAAATTTTCATCTTATTCTCTTTGACCATCGGCATTTCCTATAGACAGTATCGAAATACAAATTACTTATTAAATCTCAAACAGTCATCTTATTTTATTCCTAGAATTGTGTTTGTCTTATTGATCAATTTGGCGGTCTATGTCACGTATGCAGGGATCACTCATTCATTAATGGGACAGTCTCAAGCTGACTTAGTCACAATGAACCTTTTATGTTCTATTGTTTTTGTAACGATGTTTTCCATGGCAATCGGTTTCTCGATCCCTATTAATGAGTCGAATAAAGCTATTGTGATTATTTTAACAATTGTCTTCGTGAATATTTATGATTTTGTCATCTTGACTACTTTTAATTCCATTGTATATGTTGATCTGCTTAACATGATTGTCTCGGTTTTATTATATCTTTATATCATTACAATATATGTAAGGAAGCCCTATTTTAAATGATAACGGTATTTTTGGCGGTCATTCTCACTATCATATTACATGAGATGGGACATATTATAAGCATTATCATTTTTAACAGTACTGAAGGGAGAAAGCTTTGTGACTTTCGTATACAAATAGGCATTAAGTATATTTTTGTCAGCCATAAAAAATTTAATAAACCGTTTAAAAACTTTATTGTTGCTATATCAGGATCGGTTTTTCCTATTCTTGCAGCTGTATTTTTAACCCGTATGTTCAATACCCAACTCACTTCTATTATGTTGTTGTTGGCAATAGGAAACTTGCTTTTTTTGCATCCTGTATTTCCTGATGGAAAAAATGCACTTCATAGCTTAAAAGAAATGGAGAGATAAATATGTCAAAGTTTTTTAAAGCCTTCTTTGGAGGAGTTAGCTTGGTCATAATATATGTGATTTCTATTTTGGTTGCACCTATCATTATGTTTCTCCTAGGCTACTCGGAAGTTGATTCAAAACCTGCCATTTTTAATTTTCCTTTATATATTGTTGAGGTAAGAGGCGAAGAATTTTTTTCTGAAGCGACTCCAACCGGGTTGCTCTTATCGTTAATATTGGGCATCAGCCTTTATTATTTATTTCCTCTTTTGATATCCAAAAAATGGTCGAGAAGGAATGAATAAACAATCATGTAAAGCATCACGGGCGTAAACAAAAGAGAAACGCGGCCAATTCGAAAAAGAACACCAACATGGATAAAGGATAGTAGAAGGAGGGCTTTCACCCTCCGCCCCCCTCACAAAACCGGACGGGCTGATTTCCCGTATCCGGCTTTTACTTCGTTAGTTCCCCATTTCCAGGAGTGAGTTGTAAATCACCCCATTATTTCACTCCAGAATTAGGAACGATTGGTGAATCAAATTAATCCAGCTCTTGCAAGCACTTTGTTAGGTATTCTCCGATTGGATTCCATATATCCCCAAGCTTCAGCCGGGGGCTTTCTTCAAATTATTTTTTAATTTAGGGCTTACTGAACAACCTTTATTTTGATCAATAGTTTGCCACTCGCAGTTCTGAAATAAAAATAGCCGTCGAATG
>NZ_JBFEGN010000183.1:0-1767 GCF_047228825.1 Siminovitchia jepli | reverse complement strand
GCTCTTTCCTTGTTGCCTTCTGGATAAATGTCTTATCCTGTTCTTGAACTTGTTTACCCTGGTGTCGGGAAGAACCATGAAATCCTTCCATAATTCAAAGCCTAGGAATCGGAACCCTTCATCGAAATGGACGACTTTTGTCTTTTCAGGGTGCATCGTGAGTTTGAGTTTTCCTTCAAGAATCTTTTCGGCCGCTTTATACGCTCGTTGTGCCTCAACTTTTGTCTTACAGAAGACAATCGCATCATCCGCGAATCGGACTACTGGAAAGCCTTCCTCTTTCATCTTCCAGTCAAATTCATCAAGGTATATATTCGCCAATAAGGGCGATATGACCCCACCTTGCGGCGATCCTATTTCCGTTTCATGGAACTGATTATCTTCCATGACCCCTGCTTTTAGCCACATCTCGATTAGGTCGAGTACTCGCCCGTCGGCGATTTTGGCCCTTACTTTATTCATGAGTAAGTCATGAGGGATTGTATCGAAATACGATTGAATATCAAGGTCTACTACATACTCATATCCATGCTTCTTGGCTCGTCTGACGACATCAAGTGCCTGATGTTGCGAATGTCCTTTTCGAAATCCATAACTGTGCGGATAGAAATCACGGTCAAACAGAGGTTCAATCATTTGTCGGACTGCTTGTTGGACAATGCGGTCCCTGACTGTTGGAATTCCAAGCGGGCGTTTCTTCCCATTGTCTTTCTCAATATAATGTCGGAGGACTGGTTCAGGTCGGTAACGCCTTTCTTTGATTAGACGCTGAATCTCCCCGAGATTTTGATCCAGTTGCACTTCAAACCATTGAATCGTCTCGCCATCTATCCCCGCACTTCCCCGGTTTGCCTTCACGGCATTCCAAGCGTCATGTAGGTTTGAAAGGCGATATACTTTATCAATGATTGAGTAGTATTTGCGCTTCGGTCTCATAGCAGCTCACCACCTTCACGCTTACTCACCACATTGGTCTTATAGTCGCTACAAGAAATAATTCCTTTCTCTTTCCACCATGTCGAACTGCGTGTCTAGGTTTAACCAATCGCTCCTATCCTTCATGGTGTACTCAGGTCGCCAGTTCCTCTCCATCCTCACGTGCATCACGGTCGGCGGGACGTACCCATTCGATGAACCGTTACATTAAGGCGCTTATATTTCCCACTCACTTCTATTCACAATGTTAACAAAGCAGGTCCCTTCGCCTCCATCTCACAGCTTTTGGTCATGAAATGGGTTGGATGACTTGATGCATCCACTCATCCGAATTTTCTCCTCCAAACTGTCGCCAGCATTCATCGGTTCGGATTTCATCACTACTACGGAGCCATCCGCCACCTGCAGTACCATTGGTTTGGCTTTCCCCATTGGGTTATACCTCCCCTACCTAACAGCGTTCACTGATAGGAGCCTACAGTGCTTCCCCCGGTTATCACACATTCTTTTCCATCCATCCCGACCCTAATCACGTCGATGCGCCCTATAGGTCATTTCCCTTTTTGCCGTTTTCCTATAGGATATGCTTTCGCATAGGCTTCCCCGTTTTTCTGGCGGGTCACCCATCATCGCCGCCACCTCTGGTTCACATCATGTTCCGGGCTGGATTTTACCTGCAGACCTTTCAGATTCCTCTTCACAGAGGACACCCTGTCAATCCTTCTCATTTAATGAGGGAGGATTTCTACTTCGGCTACAGCACTTTAAAGGGTAAAGTTACTGAGTGGATTTTAACCACTTAGATTGTGTAACTGCGGGGCACACAGAAAA
>NZ_JBFEGN010000182.1:0-1820 GCF_047228825.1 Siminovitchia jepli | reverse complement strand
CATTCGACGACTATTTTTATTTCAGAACGCGAGTGGCAAACTATTGATCAAAATAAAGGTTGTTCAGTAAGCCCTAAATAGTTCAGTTGACTATGAAACGGATCAGCAAATGCCGCTTCTTGCCCTATTGAATAATCTGACAGCCAATTCCGTCGAAGCTATTACAAATAAAGGTGAAATTTATATTAATGTATTCGAAGAATCAGCGTATACTTGTTTCGTTATAAAAGATTCCGGCAAAGGTGTTCCAAAAGAGTATGCATCTACGATCTTTGAAACAGGCTATACGACAAAATATACCGATCAAGGTGTTGCCGCGACGGGGATTGGCTTATCTCATGTAAAAGAAATTATTCATGCGCTTGAGGGGCAAATTGAATTACAATTTCCGGAGAAGGGTGCTGTTTTTCGAATCCTGATCCCGACTAAAAATATCCGAAAGCGAGTTGAATAAAACTGCGTTATTTTATTGTAGATGATGATAAAGCAAGTAGAGAAATGCTGAAGAACATTATAACGGAAGGTGATCTCGGCGTTGTAATCGGTGAGGCCAAAAGCGGGGCCGATTGTCTTGCGTCCATCCTTGCCGTCCATCCTGACGTTGTCTTAATTGACTTATTAATGCCGGGGCTGGACGGTATTGAAGCCATTGAACAGCTGAGAATGAAGGGATTCCAAGGCCAATTTATTATGATTTCTCAAATCGTAAACAAGGAAATGGTTGGGGAAGCTTATGAAAAAGGGGTCGAATTTTTTATCCATAAGCCCATTAATCGAATAGAAGTGCGGAGTATTTTAAAAAGAATAGCAGAACAATTTCAATTAAGAAATTCATTGCTCGTAATCAAGGAATCTTTGGATCAAAGTGAATCAGCATCATCGAGACAGCAAAGCGTAAAAGAGATCGTTTTGTCGATATTAAATGATATGGGCATCATCGGAGAGTCAGGCAGTGATGATGTGATATCGATGATGGAAATCCTCATATATGAAAATGAAGGAGTGATCCAATTGCCGCCATTAAAAAATTTATATGAATCCATTTGTTCTAAGGCGGGGAATCATAACATAAGCAGCAAAGCAATTGAACAGCGGATTCGCAAAATCATCGTAACAGCAGTCAATAATGTAGCTTCTCTGGGGTCGATTGATTATACAAATCTTGTGTTTGAATACTATGCACCCCGTTATTTCGACTTTCAAGTAGTTAGAAATCAAATGGTACAAATTGAAGAAGGCCAGGATGAGCCGAAAAAGGTCAAAGTAAATATAAAGAAATTTCTTCAAGCGCTGTATCATGACACAATCGAAAAATACAACGAAAAATAATATAGGATTCCCTAGGATTCGACAGGCCGCCCGTAAAATACTCATAACGCTATCTCATTGGAAGCGATTACTATGGGAAAGGGTGGCTTTATGTAGATAAAAAAGAAGAAGTTTAAATTTACTTTGCCCTCTCAAATTCTTGTCGGAGCCATTTTTATTGAAACCCGGGCGTGGAAAAGAATTGGTACGATTTTCATAAACATGACTAAAATGATTGTAGTACCAATTCATTATTTCTACTTTAATTCTAGGTGTTGCGGGAACAGAAGATCTAAAAAAATTAGGAAAGCTTGGCGGGAAAACGCTTATTTACTTTAAAGTTGTGACAACGATTGCGATTATCGTTGGTATATTATCTGCAAATATTTTCAAACCGGGTGAAGGTTTGGATATGTCAACACTTTCCAAAGGGAATCAGCTTTGAGGAGTAAATTTATGTTTTTTAGTCCTTAAAACAGAAAATGCACTTATCCACAGATGTAAAAATTTAC
>NZ_JBFEGN010000181.1:0-1928 GCF_047228825.1 Siminovitchia jepli | reverse complement strand
GACGATGATTTGGATTTTTCCTTTTTTATGTCGAATTTTGAACATTATTTTACCCAGACTTTGTTATTGAACCATTAAAAATAATTCTACCGCGCTTCGCTTGCTAACCCTGGTTTTTTCAAAAATGGACAAAAAGCACGTCCATTTCGAAAAAAACCAAGGATTAAATTTGTTGCCCAAAAAAACTAAAATTAATGTTTTTTATTTTTATTTGCCTATAAACATTTTACTCATACTTCAAAATGCAACCAACTGAATATTCGGATAACATTCTCCCTTTTAATAGATTCTCCCTCATGGAGAGAATATGGATAATCTCCCAATATTTAATTCCTTTTCATTCATAATATTTATCCAATATTATTTAGATATCAAAATAGAGTGTTCTTCACCTTTATTTTGTTTGTACTTTTTCATCCCCTATTCTAAATTAATAATTTTTCTGTTCAATTTTTATAAACCTATTTACTCATTTACTAAGAAAGGTAGCAGTAGTTAACACAAAAACATTTTCCTTGATAAATTAACGTTTATGGGTACTTATAAAAAGAGGTTAGTAATTCTCCAAAAGGACCAAACAAAAATAGAATAGCGATGATCATAATAATACATGCAATCCAAAATAAGAAATTTTTCACTAAGCCATCTCCTTTGTTAAAAAAATTAATATACACATAGTTGTATTTACCCTTTATCTAAACTCAATCCTCACAAAATTAAAAAGTCCAATTATACAAAATATTACAAATATAATAATAACAACCAAATAAAAATCTTGAAGAGACTGTATAACTCCGAGTTGGTTCTCTGGTGTCATTGCATAAGCTGGTTGGGACCACGGATAATACTTTCCATACTTTGAACTGGATATAAAGACATTAGGCATAACAAAAGCAAAATTAATGGCTATTGGAAGAGCAAAATTTTTCAATCGAGTGGATAGCCAAAGTTGTATTGCAATTAATGGCAATGTTGCAAACCATCCTCCGAAAAACAGTTTTAATACACTTATAAAAGGGAAAATCCCCGAGACCCCCATTAATTTCCCAATTACAAAAAAATACCCAAATAAAACCGTATTTGTCAAACCGATTAGAGACCACGCCCAAATCATTTTGGATAAGTAAACTGCATTTTTAGAAATTGGAAAGGCCAGCAATTGCTCCCATCCTCCATATGCATGTTCAAAACGGCATAAGAGGGCAACAAACACACTGGATAAAACTGGGCACAAAACCATACCATACAAGAATTCTACTTGCGTCCAGGTGCCCATCCACCCAACCATGCCCACTTCCTCAAACACATGCAGATTTGTCGTATAGTTCATTACCCCAACAATTGTGAGAAAAAGCGGAAGAAGAAAAATCATTAGCCATATACTTGGATAACAGCGAATTTTTAACCATTCTGACCATAATATGCTTTTTAACATTCTGTTCCCCCTAAATCATTTCTTTTCTTGCAAATTGCAAAGATCCCAAACTAACTAAGATAAAACCAACGATTAAACTTATACCAATCCACTCCCAGTGAAAGGTTGGTGGTTTTACAATATGGGAAAAGTCTGTAATGATATTTTCTTCAGAAAGTGTGATTTGATAAGGAATAACCCAAGGAAAATATTTGGCAATACCAGGGGATGGCAACATAAATAATCCAGCTACAATTCCCAATCCACCTATAATAATAGGAATCGATTGATTTTTTATATTCATGGATATCCAAAGTTGAAAACTAATGAATGAAAAGGAACTAAGATAGGGAAACATCGTAAAGTGGAAGAGTCGAGACCAATCTAATGAGTCTCCGCCACCAAACATCATCCCGATTAACCAAAGGCCTAACATTAAAGCTAATTGCGATGTCTCGTAAATCCAAACAGTCCAAGGGCTAGAACGAAGGCATAAAAAAATTTTCCCCCAACA
>NZ_JBFEGN010000180.1:0-2223 GCF_047228825.1 Siminovitchia jepli | reverse complement strand
AAGTAGGAGGGGAATCAAACAGTTGGGTCAAGAGATCCTTTGACCCATCTAACTCGGCGAATGCCGAGAGACTATTACTTAAAAAGGAGGAGAAAAACTTATGCGTATTAAAATAATTAATCCCAATACCACGGAGTCCATGACAAAAAATATTCAGTCAGCTGGAGAAAAATACGCAAGTTCTAATACTGAGATCATTGCTGTGAGTCCTTCTACAGGCCCGGCTAGTATTGAGTCGTATTTTGATGAGTATTTGGCTGTTCCAGGGGTAATGGAAGAAATTTTAAAAGGTGATCATACGGAAAATGTGGATGCTTATGTAATCGCTTGCTTTGGAGATCCTGGACTGTATGCTGCAAGAGAAATCACGGATAAACCGGTTGTCGGAATAGCGGAGGCAGCAATAACTATTTCAAAATTTATTGCTCCAAACTTTTCAATTGTTTCCGTATTGGATCGTTCAAGAAAAATGTCAGAGGAAGTTGTGAAAATGCACGGAGCGGAAGGGAGATGTAAGTCTATTAGATCGACAGGTCTCTCCGTTTTAGAATTTGATAGGGATTTGAAGAAAGGGCTAAACGCTCTTTCCAATACTAGTAAAAAAGCTGTTGAAGAGGATGGAGCTGAATCCATTCTCCTCGGGTGTGCAGGTTTTGTCTCTTTTGTGGAAGATTTACAAAAAGAACTTGGGGTCCCAGTTCTAGATGGTGTTAGTCCAGCTGTAAAGCTTGCCGAAATTTTAGTGAATATGAGGTGTCAAACAAGTAAACATCTAACCTGGGGGTTTCCCGAGAAAAAAGAAATAAAAGGATTTAATAGTATAACCAAGTTTTTTAAGGAGGAAATTAAATAAGATGATGAGGAAATCCCGTTTTATAATTTTTGTTTCCATCATTGTTATGCTGATGCTTTCCGGTTGTTCCTTTATTTCGTCTTCTGCACCGACCGATAAAAAGGAATCAAATTCTCAAGCGGAAACTAAAGGAAACACAGAAACGAAAACGAAAAAGGCAAAAGAAGGTCCATTAACAATAGGGGTTAGCACCTTGGCTCTTAGTAATATAAACAATCAACAGGACTATGAGTATACTGAGAAGTTTATTAAAGAAAGTGGACATAAGCCATTTATGGTAAATGCAAATGGATCGACAGAAAAGCAGGTTAAAGATATTGAAAATCTTATTCAGGCTGATGTAGATGTAATAATTATTCAAGCGGGAGAAACAGATGTATTAAAAAGTGTTGTGAAAAAAGCAACATCTAAGGACATTCCGGTTATTAGTGTATTATCAGGATGGATTCCAGGAGTATCGACAATGCTAGCGCCAAATGATTTTGAAGTAGCTACTGAATTGTATCAATATTTAGCCGCTGAGACAGGATTTGAAGGAAAGGTAATTACTTTAAATCATAATAATCACGTATCTATCAGAATGAGACGAAATGTACAAGATGCCATACTAAAGGAATATACGGGGATTAAACGAGTTGCGAATATAACAACCGGTTTTCCGGGAACAGAGCAATTAGCATATAAAGGGGTTGAAAGCACATTACAAGCCCATCCCGATGTAAATGCAATTTGGGCAACATTTGATCTTGAAGCGATTGGGGCGGCAAAAGCAGTCAAAGATTTGGGGAAAGAAGGAGTCATCATTGGTGGGGTCGATGGTGAACAGCAGGCTTTTCAATCAATTAAAGATGGAGGTCCAATCGTTGTAACTTACGTGGCCGATATTGAAAGCAGAAGTAAACAAGCTGTAGAGGCTGCAGAAAAATTAGCAAAAGGTGAGCCGATAGAAAAGTATTACCCCACAAAAATGATTCGAGTGACTAAGGAAAATGTAGATGAGTATTTAAAGTAAAGAAAAATTCTTTAAATTCTAATTTGTGAAGGGAGCTAAAATCATTTTTTTTAAGGAGAGAGAATTGGATGGAAAAAGAATCTGTATATTCTTTAGAGTTAAAAGATGTTAGTAAGCAATTCGGAGGGATACACGCATTAAAAGGAGTAAGTTTTAAGGTTAAAAAAGGAACGGTTCATGCCTTGGTAGGGGAAAATGGTGCGGGTAAGTCAACTTTGATGAAAATATTAAGTGGGATTTACAGCAAAGACAGTGGAGAAACAATTTTGGAAGGAAATAGTATTAACCTGGATTACGAAAGTAAAATCTAGTTTATAAATACAAAAAGGGCTCCAACCTTTGGTATAATTAGGTTTGT
>NZ_JBFEGN010000017.1:0-51319 GCF_047228825.1 Siminovitchia jepli | reverse complement strand
TTCATTGTCACCGCCCTCTGAAAGCGTGCTTTCTTTTTGTGGGTATATACGAAAAAAGGGAACATCGCAAAAAGCTTAATTTAAAAAAGTCTATTGACAAAAAATGAATAACGGTATAATGTGTTGAGCTATCAATAAAAATTATAACACACCTGCTTTACAGCGTTGAAGTCCTGAAGTTAAAAAACTTCAACAAAATTGGAGAGGTTAAGTTAAATTTTATAAGGAGGGCTTATCGTTGTCTGATCTTGAATCATTGCGTTCCCAAATTGAAAAAACGACGTTGCAAATGTTGGAACTGTTGAATGAACGCGGCCGTATTGCCCAAGAAATTGGGAAATTGAAAGAAATGCAGGGCGTTAAGCGCTTTGACCCTGTTCAGGAGCGTAAATTGCTGAACTTGCTGGCCGACCATAATGAAGGCCCATTTTCAACTGCTACTGTTCAGCATATTTTTAAACAAATTTTTAAAGCAAGCCTCGAATTGCAGGAAGATGATCACCGTCAGGCACTGCTTGTATCAAGAAAGAAAAAGGCCGACGACACGATTGTCGAGGTAAACGGGGAAAAAATAGGGGACGGGCAGACTCATTTTATTATGGGACCGTGTGCCGTTGAAAGCTACGATCAAGTAAAAGTTGTCGGGGAAGCCTTGAAAAAACACGGGCTCAAGCTTTTACGCGGGGGAGCTTTCAAACCGAGAACATCTCCATATGACTTCCAGGGACTTGGTTTGGACGGATTAAAAATTTTAAAACAAGTGGCCGATGAAGAAGGCCTTGCCGTTGTGAGCGAGATTTTAAACCCATACGACATGGAAACGGCATTGGAGTACGTTGACGTTATTCAAATCGGCGCCCGCAACATGCAAAACTTTGAATTATTAAAAGTAGCCGGGGCAGTCAACAAGCCTGTATTGTTAAAACGCGGACTGGCTGCCACAATTGAAGAGTTCATGTATGCGGCAGAGTACATCCATGCCCAAGGAAACAACCAGATCATTCTTTGTGAAAGAGGGATCCGCACATATGAAAGAGCAACTAGAAATACGCTCGACATTTCTGCTGTTCCAATCTTGAAGAAAGAAACCCACTTGCCTGTGGTGGTGGATGTTACACACTCAACCGGCCGCAAAGATCTCCTGCTTCCTGCCACGAGAGCGGCCATTGCGATCGGAGCGGATGCAGTCATGGCTGAAGTTCATCCTGATCCCGCGGTTGCCCTTTCCGATTCGGCGCAGCAAATGGACATCGACCAATTCAACGAATACATGGAAGATGCCAAGGCGTTTGCAGGGAAAATCCAAAAAGCACCGGCCGGAGTTTAATAAAAAAAACGATTCGTTTCGCGATATGCAAAACGAATCGTTTTTTTATTGACGAGAGATTATAATTCATACAGTGCCGAATATTTATCAACGAGATAATCCGTTAAATATCTTGCAGTTAAGCTTTCACCCGTTACATCATGAATGATTTCCAATGGTTTTTTCGTTTTTCCGAACTGGTGGATCTTTTTATTGAGCCATTCTTTTATGGGCAGCAGCTCGCCATTTTTCAACAGCTCATCGTAGGAAGGCAGATCTTGCAGCATTGCATGTTTGATTTGGGCGGCATACATGTAACCAAGTGCGTAGGACGGAAAATAACCAAAACTGCCTGACGACCAATGTACATCTTGTAAAATACCTTCCGCATCGTTATCCGGGCGGATCCCCAAATATTCCTCATACTTGGCGTTCCATATTTCCGGCAAGTCTCTTACGCGGACTTCATCGTTAAACAATGCTTTTTCAATTTCATACCTGATGATGATATGTAAAGAATATGTTAAATTATCCGCCTCAATCCGGATGAGGGAAGGCTTTGCCTCGTTGATGGCGAAATAAAAATCATCAAGGGAAACATCATCAAATTGTCCGTCGGCATAAGCTTTAAGCAGTTCATAATTGTGGACCCAAAATGACCGGTCCCGCGCCACAATATTTTCGTAAAAAAGCGACTGGGATTCATGAATGCCCATCGATGTCCCGGTACAAAGCGGGGTTCCGATCAATTGCTGTGAAATATTTTGCTCATAAATGGCGTGTCCGCCTTCATGGATCGTTCCAAATACAGCAGTCCGCCAGTCGTTTGGATTATATCTCGTAGTAACACGAACATCTCCGGGATTTAGTCCCGTTGCAAATGGATGGACCGTTTCATCAAGCCGGCCGGCTTGAAAATCGTAGCCCATTTGCTCCAATATTTTCAGGCTGAATTCTTTTTGGCTGTTGATGGGCATGGATTGCCAAAGCGTATCCTTGATCGGTTTTTTCCCTGACTCGGCAATTTTCCTTACAAGCGGAACAATCGTTTCCTTCAAGGCTGCAAATTCCTTGTCAATCGTCTTTACCGTTACCCCTGGTTCAAAAAGATCCAGTAATGTATCATATTTATTTTCCTTGTAGCCCCAATAGCCAATAAACTTTTTGTTAAACGCTACCAGCTTCTCCAAATAAGGCCGAAACATCTCAAAGTCGGATTTGGCCCGGGCTTCTTCCCAAACCGATTCGGCTTCGGATTGCAAAATGACATATTCTTTATACTCTGCCGCGGGTATTTTTATATTTTGATTATAAGTTTTTGTGCATTCTTCCAGCGTTTTTTGGCCAAGATCTGATAAAGACTCTTTTTTGCCTGATAAATTTGCAATAAATGCAGCCATTTCTTCAGACGTAGACATGTTAAAATGTTCGGAAGCAAGGACACCGATCACTTGTGACCGCTGCTTTAGCCCTTTTTTCGGCGCGCCTGTCCGCATATCCCAATAAATAAGCTGAAGTGCTTCATCATAGGCTTCCATTTTCTTTACATAATTCAAGAATTTTCCTTCCTTTTCAAGTACACAATCCGCCATGTGACAGCCCCCTTCTAAATAATCATTGCATAACAAATGACAAAGGCTTCCCTTTAACCATATTAGTATAATATGAGTCCCATCGTCCAGCAGATCGGCAAATAAAAAATGAAACGCGGCGATGGAAGATCATAGCGTTTCATTTTACCCTTAGGCTGCCATTGTTGGACAATACGTAATGCAGCGCTTTAGTAAGACTTTGTTCTGCATCTTGGAGATTCTTTGCGGCCAGGTCCGGCACATTTTCCTTCTGCAGGATTTCATAAGACAAAATGAGTGCTTTGGAGATTTTTTGCAGTTCATTTATTGGCTGCGGCACGAAAATATCACTCCCTCTTTTGTTAAGTATACAAAAAAAGTATATTCCAATGATTATTTTTTTATTCGACCGATAATTAAAAAAACCTTCCGGCTCGGGAAGGTTGTTCATTGAAAATGTTTCTTGCCTATCCAATAACATTCTGTAAGCCATGTTCTGTGCCATCGTACTGCATGTGATCATAGGCCGATCTCGTACTCCGGCGGTAATCATCTATCTGCAGGCGTCAATCGCCCGCCTCTTTCCTCGTTCCTTAATTCCTCGGAAAGAGTGCCTCTACCATCATTTGAGTTTCTCGCTCACGGGGTTTACCTCGTTCCACCCCTGCCGTTTCCGGCAAGGCTTCGTCACTGTGGCACTTTAAAGGTATTCGCATCATATCAAAGACTTAGATGCTTTCCCTGCCGTCAGCCAAATTTCTGGCTGCCCTGGCTTATTGTTTCGCCAGGCGTGATCACTACGGGCATCTCAGCACCGTGCGAGCATGGACTTTCCTCTGCCACGGAAACATGGCAGCGATTACCCGAATGTTATTTTACGTTGAATAATTATTATAGTATGTAGAGAGCAAAAATACAAGCGCCATTAATTGGAAATGTTAATAATTTTCATCGAGCTTGCTGCCAAATACGTGTTTTTCCAAATTCGACAGCCGTTTTAAAATATCAAAATTCGTCGTGCCGGCCGGCTGTACATGCTGCTTCCGGTTACTCTCCTCCAATTGCTTTTTTAATCTTACATTTTCCTGCTGCATTTCATCGATGATTGTATGCATTGCTTCGTAATCCTTAATAATCAGATCCAAAAACTTGTCAACTTCTTCTTGTTTATAACCGCGAAAACCCGTTTTAAATTCTTTTTCCAATATTTCCTTGGCAGTTAATTTTAATTTATCAGCCATCATTCGAGACCACCTCAAATTCCAACGACATTACTATTATTCTTTCAAAATATAAAGCATTTGTCAATTTTACAGCAGCACTTTTTCATTTCGCTTAATCCGTGCATTTGGGATCAGCCGATTACAAGGATGAATATGCCCTTCATTCATCCTTGTATCAGTCCGGACTATTGTCAACGCTAATAAGGGATCATCGGTCCGGGGCCGAATCCTGGCATTGGAGGGCCAAATCCGGAGCCTTGGGGCGGAACCATTCCGGGTCCTGGTGGTGGAGCGCAAGATTGAGTGTTTGTCACTTCATTCACGACAGATTCGGTGTGCGGGAACGAATGCTGGTGCTGATAATTAATATGATTGACCGTTGTCGTATGTGAAGGATGGATTTCCGGAATGACATAATTATAAAGTCTATGCTTTACACAGCATTTTGTTGGATGGACAACCGCAGGCAAAACCTGGGTTCCGCAATTTAAAAACATAATAAATCTCCTTTCCGTATGGGTTAATTTGTTTACACTATAACCTATGAGGAAAATGAAACCATGTACTAATACAAACACCTATTTTCCCTTTCCGTTCGCGGCTTCCGCCAGGCCCGACTTTGAAAACTTTCGCTCAATTTTCTTTCCATTTCAACAAATCCCGATAAAAAACCCGCGAGAAAGTCGAAAGTTGCGCTTGCCCGGGAAATGACGGAGACATTCCCCAAAGAACTTTTTTATAAATCCGTCATACACTAACACAAAAAGGAAAGGAGCACATAAGATGACGGATAAATCCCCAGATAAAAAATCGCCTGGACATCCATCTGAAACCGTTAATTACTTTTTGAAAGCAATGAATGATTTTTTTGAACACCGCCCCGTAAAAGGATTATTGGAAAGCATGGACGAATTATTTTCATCCACCCCGTTCAGCAGCTTTCCGGCAGAACTGAAAGAAACGGAGAAGGAATATATCATTGATGCCAAACTTCCGGGAATTCAAAAAGAACAAATTGCCATCGACGTATGGAATCAACACGTAACGATATCGGTGCTTCACCATGAATCTTTCACCGCGGAAAATGAATATAAGGAAATCATCCAGCGAAAAGAAACAATGAAA
Source organism: Siminovitchia jepli (assembly GCF_047228825.1). Taxonomy (NCBI): domain Bacteria; kingdom Bacillati; phylum Bacillota; class Bacilli; order Caryophanales; family Bacillaceae; genus Siminovitchia; species Siminovitchia jepli. Next base: position 46,094 of record NZ_JBFEGN010000017.1, on the reverse strand, counting down.
AAATCCACACGGACGATTCCCTTGGCCAAACCAATTGACAATAAGGGTGTAAAAGCTTCTTTCAAAAATGGCTTGCTGAATATTCAAATTCCAAAAATAAAGGGAAAAAGAATCGAAATATCTTAAAAGGAACCGGTTCGAAACACCGATTCCTTTTTTCATTCTGTTATCTCTTGTTTATATTGTCCAAAATGCCCTATCTTTAACCTTTAAAAAGCCCGCCTATTCCTTTTGCCATATTGGACAATTGTGTCAATGCATTCATCATCTGGCCGGCAGTATCAACCATTTTATTAATATCCAAAGTTCCGCTTTGTGATTTAAATGAATTCAGAATCGTTCCCAATTGGCTCGGAGGAGGTTTTGGAAAAAAACCCGGCGGCTGGTTTGGAACTTGGTACGGTTGAGGGCCTACCCCGTAATCTTGCTGTGAAGCCCCCTTGTCATCCTCGGGCTGCAGTGGATTTTGAAACAATTGCGGCTGAGTGTTTGGCGGACCATAATGGTGGGGCTGGCCGGCACCGGCAATGTAATGGCCATTTAACGTTTGCTGCTGGAACGAATAATTGGGAAATCCCCCATAACCTTGCAATTCAATTGGCTGCATTTGAAACCCTCCCGGCCCGTAGGGCGCTGCATAATGCTGGTATGGAGAAGGGGTATACCGAAAAAAATGTGGATAATGACCGTGAAAGAAATGCATAATCCTCCCCTGCCTTCTGCTTAAGTCACTATAATTTTATGCCCATAGGCAAATATTTGTGCCACGATCAAAATCGTATATGAAACAATGTCGAATTGTCAGGTTTTTTGTCTGAAGTCTTATTTTTCTATAAAAAAGCAAACAGGAAAAATTATGTTACTATGAAAAAAAAGCTTAGGAGGAATGTACATGACAATTCACGAATTAAAGCAAAGGTTTTTGCAGAAGAGATCACATGCAATTGAGGATGTCAGCCAATTGTTGGACTTTGCGAAGCAAACATACATTAACAATGAAATGACCGTAAAGGAATTTCGAAACATAATTCGTGAATTGGAAGCACTCGGTGCAAAAAATCCGGACCCCGTTTATCAAAATGAAAAATCAGGTAACTGACAGAAGCTGATCAGGATGGAAAAATCACGCCTTTGGAAGCGGTTACATTTTAAAAAAAGACATTAATACTTTCTCGACTTTCAAGTAAAAATAAATCCCCTGACGGTTGTCAGCGGGATTTATTTTTATTGATTTCTTCCACAATGCGGTTTAACACATATTCGACCGATTGTATATGGCTCTTGAATCTTTTTAAACTTGAATCGGGATAAAAGGAGCGGACGGAAACCATTTGGATGTTTTCGGCCGTGTTTTTGATTTGCTGGGGAAAAATTTTTTTTGGCTTGCGGGCAATCGTCCATTTTACAGCCAGAGGTTCCCATTTTTCACACAGCTTTTTCACTTGATCGGCAAAAGGCTTGACCTCTCCATAAAAATCCCCCTCCGCCCCGCTTTCCCGTGTGCGCTGAAAGTTTGATGAAGCTTCATGGCAATAATGAAGAAGTTGATCCGTCAAATTTTTTAATTGTTCCTCATCCAATTTCAATCAGCTCCTATAACAAAAAGGAGCAGCTTTGAGGCTGCTTGTTTTATCTTACAAGCTCCCGGCATGCAATTCAAGTGTCATGGACATTTCAAGAAACCTGGTAGCGCCTGATCTTCTCTCTTGCACTCGTCAATTCCAAATGAGCCAGCTTTTTCCCAACTTCCATATTTTCCTTTGTCATTTCCGCACCCAATCTGGTTTCCTCGCTTTTTACGCGCCGGGCAATTTGGTGTTCCAACTGCTCCAATTGCGCCTTGATTTCCTCCAATTTGCCGATGCACTCCTGCTTATTCATTTTGATCCCTCCACGAAACTGTTGGGTAACGTATTCTCCCTTTTCAATGATCTTCCTGCCTTGGTGACAAAACTAGAAGCAAATCGCCAAATGTTCCTTTTTTATTCACATTATCGAAAAACATGAAAGATGATGAAGATAAAGACAGGAGAATGCTGAATCACCTCTGTCTGAAAACCGGTGTTGCCCGCCCATTAAAAACGAAAGCGTGATTGACAACATTTTGTCCGTGATATATGATCCATATTCCCTTATAATACTTTCTGGCAGATTGAATTTATTATAAAATGATCATTGGAATATGGGGGTATCTTACGAAACCGATGGATCTTCTCGTTCCTTTATTTTTTCATGGTCACATTTTCTTATTTTTATTCATTTTTTTCTGCTATGATATAATTTAGTCCATAAAGGGGGATGAAACATGGAATTTCATTATCCTAATGGCCGTAAATACGAGAACCTGTCCGCCGGGAACCAAAAAAGCCCGGCCGCAGCCAACTACAGCAACAGGGGCATGACACTGGAGGAAGATCTGAATGAAACAAACCAATATTATTTGGCAAACGGAATGGCTGTCATTCACAAAAAACCGACGCCGGTCCAAATTGTCCATGTGGACTATGCCAAAAGAAGCACTGCCGTCATCAAGGAAGCGTACTTTCGACAGGCGTCGACGACGGATTACAACGGCGTCTGTGAAGGCAGGTATATAGATTTTGAAGCAAAAGAAACAAAAAGCAGGACATCATTCCCTTTAAAAAACTTTCACTCCCATCAAATCGAACATATGCATCATGTTGTCAATCAGAATGGCATAGCATTCGTCATCATCAGATTTTCGGCAACTGAAGAAATATTTTTGCTGGAAAGCAAGTTTTTATTTGAATTTTGGGACCGCATGGTTTCCGGAGGGCGAAAGTCGATCTCCAAAAAAGAGATCGTCGCCCATGGCCATAAAATTAAGCTCGGCTACCGGCCAAAAATCGACTATTTGAAGGTTGTACGGGAGATTTATGAATTTTAACAGAAAACACAAGAACTTCTTTAATATTGAAAGCGGGGATTTTTTATATGGCAGACAAGTTTCAAACACGGACAGAACGCCGAAAATCGACAAAACAAAAAAAGGGAAAACAAAAGCCGAGAGGCTTTCTAAAAAAAGTCTTTCTGTTTGTTGCTTTACTTTTCTTTGCCGGATTGGCTACAGGGGCCGCTGCCTTTGCATGGTACGTGAAAGATGCCCCGAAACTGGATAAAAAGCTGCTTGTTGATCCCGTCGCATCCGAATTGCTGGATATGAACGGGGAGGTATTTACGACACTTGGAACGGAACGCCGGGACTATGTTGAAATTGATGATATTCCCCAGCAAGTAAAAGATGCTGTACTTGCCACTGAAGACGTTCGTTTTTATAAGCATCACGGGATTGACTTCAGGCGGCTTGCAGGGGCTGTACTTGCGAACGTCTCCCGCGGTTTTGGATCCGAAGGGGCTTCCACTTTGACCCAGCAGGTTGTAAAGCGTTCATTCTTGTCAGATGAAAAATCATTGAAAAGAAAAGCACAGGAAGCATGGCTTTCGATTCAACTGGAAAAGAATTTTACCAAAGACCAGATTTTTGAGATGTATGTAAACAAAATATATTATTCCAACGGTATTCACGGAATTGAAACAGCCTCCAAGTACTATTTTGGCAAAACGCTTGATGAACTTGAGCTCCAAGAGGCTGCATTCCTGGCCGGATTGCCGCAAAGCCCGAACAGATACAATCCGTACGAGCACCCGGAAAATGCCGACAAAAGAAAAAATGTTGTCCTGTCTCTTATGCACCAGCATGGCAAAATTAACAAAGAACAAATGGAAAAGGCAAAGAAAATATCTGTCACTGAAACGCTCGTACCCGAAGAGGAAAACAAGAAGGACACATATAAATATGATTCCTTCGTTGACCAAGTGATCAAAGAAGTGGAGGAGCTCGGGGATTATAACGTATTTTCCGACGGGTTAAAGATTTATACAACCCTTGACCCCGATGCACAGCAATATACCGAAAAAATGCTATATACGGATGAGGTCGTTCAATATCCCGATGATAAATTTCAAGCGGGAATCGTGTTAATGGATACCAAAACCGGCGAGGTAAGAGCGATCGGAGGCAGCCGGAACAAAGACGTAAAACGCGGGCGGAATTACGCTACACAGCTCAGCGACAAACAGCCGGGATCGACAGTGAAGCCGATTTTCGATTACGGCCCGGCCATTGAAAATTTAAATTGGTCAACGTACGAACAAATCAAGGACGAGCCTTATACGTATACAGGCGGTACACCGATCAACAACTACGACAACAGTCATCTAGGGCAAATGTCGATCAGGGAAGCCTTATACCGTTCCAGAAACATCCCGGCATTAAAAGCTTTCCAGGAAGTGGGAGCAGAAAATGTCAGAAAGTTTGCGGCTGGATTGGGCTTTGAAGATATCGCTATGACAGAGTCCGACTCGATCGGCGGGGGCAAGCAGCATCCGTCACCCTATACATTGGCCGGAGCTTTTGCGGCATTCGGCAACAACGGCATGTACAATAAACCGCACACGGTCAAAAAAATCGTGTTGATGGACGGTGAAACGGACATTAAAAACAAAGTGGAACCGAAAATTGCCATGAAGGATTCCACCGCGTACATGGTTACCGACATGCTGAAGGATGTCCTTTCCGGAAAGGCCGGGGCAACGGGAAGCGCAGCTGCTATTCCGGGGCTTCCGGTAGCCGGAAAAACGGGTACGACCAACTATTCCAAAGAAGACATAATTAAACATAATATTCCGGATGGAAGTTCTCCGGATTCATGGTTTGCCGGTTATACAACGAACTATACGATTGCTGTTTGGACCGGATATGAAAAACGCGAGAATCCGATCCTGCCGAAAGATTTAAAAATTGCCCAGCACTTGTTTAAAAACCTGATGACTCACGCTTCTTCCGGAATGGATACACCGGACTTCAAAATGCCAAAAAGCGTAGTACGGGCAGCTGTCGAAAAAGGCTCCAACCCGGCGAAAAAACCGAGCAAGTATACGCCGGAAAGTAATATCGTATATGAGCTGTTTGTAGCCGGAACCGAACCGAAAGAAGTATCACAGGCTTATGACAAACTGGATGCCCCGTCCGTATCCGGCGAATATAAAGAAGCGGAAAACGCTGTTGTATTCACCTGGAATCATCCCGACTCAGGGGAAAAAGACCTAAAGTTTAAAGTAAAAGTGAATATCGCCGGAACAGAAAAAGATCTTGGCCAAATAACCGATACGAGTTATACAATAAGCGATGTCGAACCCGGCAAAACGTATTCCATCCGGGTGACTGCCGTCAGGGATTCGCAAACGAGCTCTTCTGGTTCTGCAAGTGTAACTGTCCCGGCAGAGGAAGAGGATCAGGAAGACGAGGATCAAGTAAATGGAGAAGAACCGGCAGATGACGAAAACCCGCCTGTTGATGAAGAAATTGACAACGGAAACGACAATCAAAACAACAATGGCAATCAAAACAATAACGGCAATCAAAATGGCGAGGACAAGAATAGCAATAACGGTAATCAAAATAAGGATGACGGAAACAATAACGGTGATTCCGGAGGAAACGGAGGCAATCAGACCGGAGGCGATTCAAACGAGGGCACGGATGACAATCCGGACGGATCCGGCGGTCCTCCCCCTCCACCAGCCAATCGTCCGGCAAATAGAGATAATGAGTAAAATCCATGGAAAAGAGGGCGCAAAGCGCCCTCTTTTCCTTGTTTTCTTTAATCAGCTAGCTGTTTTTCCATTTTCCTCGTTCTTTTTTTCCCTTCCCTGCAAAGGTCCAGCAGCGGACAAACGGTACATTGCGGGTTTTGCGCCTTACAATGGTAGCGGCCAAAAAAGATCATCCGGTGATGGCTGATGGACCATTCTTCCTTCGGTATTTTCCTCATCAATGCTTTTTCGACTTCCAGTACGCTGTCTTTCCAGCGGCAAAAAGCAAGGCGTTTACTGACTCTTTCCACGTGTGTATCCACAGCGATGGCCGGGACTCCAAATGCTACCGATACGACGACGTTGGCTGTTTTTCTGCCCACTCCGGGAAGGCGCATTAATTCGTCCCGGTCACCCGGTACGGCGCCATTATATTCGTTTATCAGAATGCTGCACAGCTTGCGAATGTTTTTCGCCTTATTCCTGAACAAGCCGATCGAACGGATGTCATTTTGCAGTTCTTCTTCGGAAACTGCCAAATAATCTGCGGGTGTTTTATATTTTTCAAACAATGTTTTCGTTACTTTATTGACGAGAACATCTGTACATTGCGCGGAAAGCAGTACGGCAATCACAAGTTCAAAAGGATTGGAATGGTTCAGCTCGCACCGGGCATGGGGAAACATCTCGCCCATTGTGTCAAGACAATGGCGAACTTCTTGTTTATTCAGCAATTCTGCAATCACCTGCCTTTATTGTTCCAGCCAGTTATAAAACGGGATTGTATTGGATGGTTCGTTTGAAATGGTTTTGGGCCCTTGTTTAGCAGTCTTTTGCCTGAATTGGATTCCGTGCATTCGGGCCTGTTCAATCGTTTTAATCCCATTTTTCTTCCAATTGAATAATATGCGGTCAATATAACGAAAATTCAGTTTCCCCGATATGACCGCCTCTCTCAATGCCGCTTTTATAATCGCCGGGTCCTGGTGGTCCTCGTCCAGCCACATGGCGAGGTTCTCACATTCCATCGGGGAAAGGGGCCTGCCAAACTCCTGCTCAAAGACCGTGTATAAATCATGCTCATCATGAAGCGTATTTTCCAGGTTTTGCTGTTTTTTTTCAGCGCTCAGTTCTTCTGCAAGCCGAATCCAGAGCGGCTTTAAAGAATACTTTTCAAAACGGATTTTGTCCTCGGAAAGTCCCTCTTCTATCGCAATGAGCTGCATTTGGACGAGCTTTCTTAACATGGCGGAACACTCTCCCGCAGAAATGGTCATCCGTTCAGACAACTGCTCGGGCGTCGGGAATCCGTTTCCCCCTTCAATAAAGAATTGGATATGCAAAAGCAGCACCAACTCTTTTTCGTCAAGGCCGATTTGTCTATATTTGCTTAACAGTATACCTGGTAATTGGATCATACCGGCTTCCATCCACGACACGATAATTTCTTTATCCACATTCAGCACCTCATCTTTTTTCATGTGGAGGTTATTAGTCTCCTGATGGAAAAACCACGTACAGCACGCACGTGGCATTTATCAACGCAAGATCGTTTATCGGCTCTTTTCCTCAACAAAAGAATGAATTCGGCGGATTGCTTCTTCAAGCAGATCCGGGGAAGTGGCATAAGAAAGCCGGATGTTTTCCGGTGACCCAAAGCCGGATCCGGGTACTACGGCAACAAGCGCTTCTTCCAGCAATGCTCCGGCAAAACTGTCCACATCTTCAAACCCGGTCATCTGGGCAGCCTCTTTTACGTTGGGATACAAATAAAAGGCTCCCTGCGGCTTCAGGCATGTGACTCCCGGTATTTCATTTAACTTTTTATAGATGATGTTCATTCTTTCTTCAAAGGCCTGTCTCATCCGTTCAACAGGTTCCTGTGTTCCGTTGTAGGCTTCAATAGCCCCGTACTGGGATGCCGCAGCCGGATTGGATGTGGAATGGCTGGCAACGTCTGTCATGGCTTTAATGATCTTCTCATCACCCGCAGCGTACCCGATCCTCCAGCCCGTCATGGAATACGATTTTGAAACACCATTAATGATCACGGTTATCTGCTTCAGTTCAGGGGAAATTTCCGCAATGGATACGTGTTGGTTGCCGTCATATAAAAGTTTTTCGTAAATTTCATCCGATACGACAACAATGTGATGCTGCAGGCAAACTTCCCCGATTTTTTCCAGCTCTTCTTTCGTATAAATCATCCCTGTCGGATTGCTCGGCGAGTTGATAATGACAGCTTTTGTTTTTGGCGTAATGGCAGCTTTCAGCTGGTCGGCTGTTATTTTAAAATGACGGGACTGTTCTCCTTCAATATAGACTGGATTTCCTCCAGCCAGCTTTACCTGTTCCGGATAGCTTACCCAATACGGGGTCGGAATAATGACTTCATCCCCCTCATCCAAAATCACTTGAAAAAGGGTATACAAAGCATGTTTGGCACCGTTTGTCACAATAATTTCCGACGGTTTGTAATCAAGCCCCTGATCCCTTTTGAGCTTGTCGATGATGGCTTTCTTCAATTCGGGCAAACCGCCGGTTGCCGTGTATTTTGTGTGACCTTCTTTCATGGAGCGGCAAGCCGCTTCAATAATGTTTTCCGGCGTATTAAAATCAGGCTCTCCGGCACCAAGGCCAATGACATCAAGCCCGCTCTGTTTTAATTCCTTTGCTTTGGCTGTGATGGCCAAAGTGGATGAAGGTGTTACTTTTGAAACACGGTTTGATAATTGAATATTCATGCGATCCCTTCTTCCTTATAAATTTTCAATGTTCCTCCACCATTTTCCGGTGTCAAAATGAATGTAATAATAATTTAAATTGGATTTTTTGTCCAAATACGACAATTCCCATACGGGAAGTTTTTTTTCCATTCCAAGCCTGACGCCAAGAATTTCTTTGGGCTGTTTTTCTTTCACCAGCTTTTCGATGGCTTCCTGCTTGGAAATCCCGTCCGCCAGTTTTTTTTCAATGATTTTTTTATCTTTTTTTTCCGGAATCCAAAATACGACTTTTTCGCCGTTTTTTTCTTCACCAATCATAACATAATACGTTTCCGACCCATTGTATAGATAAAAATCATCGACCTGCTTCAATTTTTTATCGGCGTTTACTCTTTGTTCCGCCTCTTGTCTGGCCTGCTTGATTGGATCCATCGCCTTTTTGTATATGTATCCTCCCGCTGCTGCGAGCAGCAGCAGGCCCGAAAAAACGATCGTAAGCCATTTGTACATTTACCATCCCTCTTTTACCGCGGTATCCGTCACATACACAAAATTTGTTACTCATAACCGTCGGTTTAAAAGCCAAAATATGATTAAACAACGCATTGTTCACTCATCATTATAACATGATGGGAATGACGTTAAAATAAATTCTAGTCCACATCCGTGAACGCCGCAATTGCGGCGTTCTATTGGTTGGCCAACCATTGCTCAATTGCCGGGATAAGCTGCTTTAAAGGTTTTTGTTCCACCTCAATCGGGGGAAGTGAACGCAGAAACGCGTTTCCATACATCGTTGTAACGATTCGGCGGTCAAACACAAAGAATGCCCCCCGGTCCGCCTCGTTCCGGATCAACCTTCCGAACCCTTGTTTAAATTGTATGATGGCGTTAGGCAGCGAATATGCGGAAAACGGATTTTTTCCCGCCGCCTTGATAGCCGCCATTTTCGCTGCGGCTACCGGTTCGTGGATATGTGAAAAAGGAAGCCTGATGACGACAATCGAGGATAAACTTTCCCCATTCATGTCAATCCCTTCCCAAAAGCTGTTTGTACCCAACAAAATGGACTTTGCAAACTGCTGGAAAGTTTTCAGAAGGCGCTGGCGGCTTCCCGATAATATTCCGTGAGCCAGAAGGACGTATTCATTCAGCTCATTGCTGTCCTTCAGCAAATTATGCGTTTTTCTCAGCATTTCATGGGAAGTAAATAAAACAAGCATTCGCCCCCCGACTGCATTGGCAATGGCAATTAAATGACAAGCAATCGCTTCTGCATACTCATCGCCCGTGACCGTGCGAATTTCAGGCAAGTCGCTTGGTATAAACAGCTTTGCCTTCTTTTTATAATCATATGGAGATTCAATGATTTTTTCGATCTTTTGAAATGGCTGGATGCCGCATTCTTCGGCAAAAAATTTGAACGAACGGTTTACGGTCATGGAAGCCGAGGTTAAAACGGCACTTTTCGCCGCAGCAAACAGCTTTTCGGATAAAAAACGATTGGCCTCAAGCGGCTGTCCATAAATGAATGTCCTGTTTAACAACTGTTTTTTCTCGCCTTCAATCCAGACAATTTCTTCACCTTTCGGATGAATCATCAATCTGTCGAGATTTGTCTGAATGGTTTTCCATTGTTCACAAAAACCCGCCGTTTCCCCAATCAGTGCCAGCTCTTCCGGTGTGAGCTTATTAGCCGACTTTTCCAACAGGGCAAGCCGCTCTTCCATTCCTTTTTGGATGAAGCGCTGTCCGGCCGCCATCCTTTCCGCACTTAGAACGATCGATTGCCATTTCCTTTCAAGCCTTGTCTCGTTTGTGATGCTTACCTGAGCTTTGTTAGTACCTTTCTTGAATTGCTGCAAAAGCAATTGTTCCATTAGCAAAAATAAATCTTTTAATTCAAAATCCAAACTTTTCAGGGCTTCGTCCAATTCCAATACATGTATATTTGGCTCCAGGTTCAGCCGTTTTACACTTTTTTCCAGCTTATATAAAAGCTTTTGTTTTTCGGATGTACCCATTCGGTCCAACATGATTTTGACATCCCGATATCCCAACCGGGCACCATACGTATTTCGTGCCGCTTTTTCAAGCTGGTGTGCCTCATCGATGATAAAGTATTCAACCGGCGGGATATCCATCCGTCCTTCCAGGCTTTTGATCAGGCTGGCATGATTCATGATGATGATATCGGCTTGGAACGCTTGTCTTTTTGCCCGCAAATAAAAATCTTTTTTGTGCCACGGGTCTTTCGGTTGATGTACGATCCTGTTTGGGTGGCGGATCTTTTCCCAAAAAAGTGTACCGCTGCCTGATAAATTCAATTCATCCACATCGCCCGTTTCCGTTTGAACAAGCCATACAAGTATTTTCATTTTTGTAATGGCCTCGTCAAAAGAGTCATTATTTTCCCGCAGTGATTGTTCAAACCGGAAGAGGCTTATATAATGGTCCCTTCCCTTTAAAAGGGCCGTCGTAAAAGGAAAGGGGATCAGATTTTTCAGTTTGTCCAGTTCGTTTTCGATCAATTGATGTTGAAGATGGACCGTATACGTACTGATGGCTACTTGTTTATTGTGGCTGACTGCAAAATAAATGCCAGGAAACAAATAAGCGATTGTTTTGCCAATTCCCGTCCCCGCTTCAATCAGGGCATGGGTATTCGAAGTCAACGCCTCGTATACTGTATCCATCATTTCAAATTGTCCTTCACGAAGGCTAAAATGGTGAAAATACTGCTGAAATAGATTGGCCTTCTCATCTCTTTGCGACGGAAACTTTTCCGGTATTAAGGCAACCTCTTTTTTGGCATCTGCGCTTTTTCTTAAAGCAATGCCGCGGAATATTTCCAGATGCGCAGGAAGGTCTTCCGTATTTTTCTGTTTTTGGGCAAGTATTGTCCCAAATAAAAAAGCCAGGCCGCTGTCCACATTTTCCGCCAGGCGATTTAGCATTTCCAACGTAACCAAGGGCAAACTTTCCGCTTTTTTCAGCAAAAGGAGAAAAAGTTCCGCGGTTGCCATGGCATCACTGTCCGCCTGATGGGGATTGTTATGAATCAAGTTCATCTGATCGCTTAAATCTTGCAGTTTGTAACTTGGTGAACAGGGAAGAAGGATTTTCGCCAGCTCGACGGTATCCAGGGTCAAGTTCATTGGGCGATGTTTTCCTGCATTTGTAAGTTCCCCGCCCAAAAACCCCAAATCAAATTTGACATTATGGGCAACAAAAATGGACTGATCGAGAATCGTCCATACTTCATCGGCAATATCTTCAAATCTGGGGGCCTTGGACACCATTTGATCATCAATTCCCGTCAATTCTTGAATAAAATCCGGAATGGGCTTCCCGGGGTTTACAAGTGATGTATATTGATCAATCATTTTTCCTTTTTCGAGGATCACGATCGAAATCTGGATGATCCTGTCGCCCTTTTCAAAAGAATTGCCGGTCGTTTCCAGATCCACCGTGACATATCTTTTATCCATTTCTTTCACACCTTTAATCGCTGCCGGTATCCGGCTCCATGATAGTGTACCATACGATCGTTGATTCAGCCACAGGAACAGAATATAAATGCCCGCAGCCTCCGGTGGCTGCGGGCAGTTTTTTTATACATCCAGGATGATGTTGTCAATCAGCCTGGCCTTTGAAAATTTGACGGCCAAGGCAATGATTACACGCCCTTGTACTTTTTCAAGGGGGGCAAGCTCCGGATAACATAAGATGTCCACATAATCGACCGTGGCATCCGTATGGCACTTTAAATAATCTGTGACTACGCTTTTTATTTCCCCGATGTTTGTCGCCCCATTTTCAATCTTGTTTTTTGCCAATAGCAAGCTCTTATAAATGGATGGTGCCTGCTCTTTTTCACGATCGGATAAATAAACATTTCTCGAACTGATAGCAAGTCCGCTTGAATCCCGTACGGTTTCAAGGGGTACAAGCTGTACCGGAAAATCGTAATCGGCTACCATGCCCGAAACTATGGCAAACTGCTGGGCATCTTTCAGGCCGAAGTATGCCTTGTCCGGCATAACGATGTGAAACAATTTTGCCAGTACGGTGACCACCCCGTCAAAATGTCCGGGCCTGTCATTCCCGCATAGAGCATTGTTGCGTTTTACGACGGTCATTTTTGTTGACATTTCGGCATCATACATATCCGCAACACTCGGAATAAACAAAAGATCAACACCCGCAGCTTCCGCAAGCAATTCATCTCTTTTTTGATCCCGGGGATATGCTTCATAATCTTCTCCCGGTCCAAATTGGAGCGGATTGACGAAAATGCTCATGACAACGATATCATTGTTCCGTTTCGCCTCACGTGCAAGGGTTAGGTGCCCTTCATGGAGATATCCCATCGTCGGGACGAATCCGATCGTTTTGCCGCTGGACAAAAGCTGCTTCGCCATTTGCTGCATCTCTCTTTTATGGCTGATGATTTTCAATTTATTTTCCTCCGTACAAAGAAGCCAACTGGCTTTGTTCCATATTAAATGTGTGTAATTGTGCATCGGGAAATACGCCATTTTTTACTTCGTGAACATATTGCTTCAATCCGCCGGTAACCAATTCATTGGCATCGGCATATTTTTTGGCAAATTTCGGGATTCTGTCAACACCAAATGATGCCAAATCATGAAAAACAAGAACTTGTCCATCCGTGCCGGGACCGGCACCAATCCCAATAACCGGAATGCTCAATTGCTTCGATACTTCTTGGCCGAGCTGCTGGGGAATGCACTCAAGCACGAGTGCAAAGGCACCCGCCTCTTCACACTTTTTGGCTTCTTTCATCAGCTCTTCTGCAGCTTCCGCTGTCTTGGCCTGCACCTTATAGCCGCCGAGCACTCCTGCAGTCTGCGGCAACAATCCCAAATGCCCCATGACGGGAACCCCCGCTTTTGTCAAGGCCCGGATTGTCTGGATCACTTCGCCGCCGCCCTCTACTTTGACAGCATTGGCGCCGGTTTCCTGCATGATGCGGCAAGCCGCCCTCATCGCTTCTTCCTTGCTGATATGAAAAGACATGAAAGGAAGATCCGTTACAACAAACGTATCTGTTGCCCCCCGTTTTACGGCTTTTGTGTGATGAACCATGTCATGCACAGTAACGGGTACGGTGGAATCATAGCCGAGCACAACCATCCCAAGAGAATCCCCAACAAGAATGATGTCCACCCCTGCTGCTTCAGCAAGCTTGGCCTGGGGAAAATCATACGCGGTTACCATGGCAATTTTTTCCCCCGCCTGTTTCATTTTCAAAAAATCAACCGTTGTTTTCATCTTCCATTCCTCCTTTTTTAGAGGAGCGAATTATTTCGAGCAATTGGATGATAAAAATACAAAAGGAGTCCCTCTCCAAAAAGGCAGAAGGACTCCCGTAACATCCATTTCACTCGCTTCGGTCCTCTGTCCCCGTCCCCATGGATCAAGGCAGAAAAAAATATAAATGACAAATCAACCAAAAGGTGCAGCTCGTTATGATACCGCCCAATAACATCATAGCAAAATAAATAAAAAAATTCTATAAGTGCGTGTTCAAAAAGTTGGCAAAATCAGAAGGCCGCTGTGGCAACGTCGGCACCAGCACATCGTGTGCGCCGCAAGCAGGTAGAGGCGGCTTGTTTTCCGCAACGGAATGCATGTTTTTAAATAAGAGCTGCCAGAAACGAGCCAACGAAGAGATTCGCCGCTGATCATTTGGCGACTTTTCGAACATCCTCTAAAAATCCGATAGTTCAATATCGGCAGAGTAAACTTCATGGACCGTACCTGTTTCATCCTCAACCAATAATACGCCATTTTCCGTAATTCCCAGGGCCCTGCCGACAATTTTGCCTGTAACGGTAGTTGCGGCTATGACTTTTCCAATGCTGACCGCATACGTTTCCCATAATATTTTAATGGGTGCAAATCCCTTTTCCAAATATAATTGATAGTATTTTTCAAAGTGTTTCAAAAATGCCTGGATCACTTTGGCCCTGGAAACCTGGTTTCCTTTTTCAATGGACAAAGAAGTGGCTGTCTTTCTCACACTTTCGGGAAAATCGTCGCGACCATGATTCACATTCATCCCCACACCGATAATAAGAGAAGAAATTTTATCCGCTTCCGCCTGCAGCTCCGTCAAGATCCCGACCACTTTTTTGCCGTTTATTAAAATATCGTTCGGCCATTTAATTTCCGGGTAGAGACCGGTCACATCATCGATGGCATTGGCTGCTGCAACAGCCGTGATCAAAGTAAACTGCGGGGCTTTTTGGGGAGGCAGATCCGGGCGGACAATCATGCTCATCCAAATACCCCTTTGCGGCAATGAAGACCAGTCCCTTCCAAGCCGGCCCCTGCCCTTTCTCTGCTCTTCAGACACGACAATTGTCCCCTCGGGAGCTCCTTCATAGGCGAGCCGATGTGCTTCCTTTTGGGTCGATTCAACCGATTCATAAAAGTGTATGTACCGTCCAAACCGATCAGTTTCCAGGCCAAATAAAATTTCGCTTTCAGTCAGGTCTTCCGGTGTATTTACGATCTTGTAGCCTTTGTTTCTGACAGCTTCCAAAACAAAGCCGTCCTTCCTTAATTCTTCAATATGTTTCCAAATAGCCGTCCTGGAACAACCGATTTTTTCGGCAAGCGCCTGGCCGGACAAAAATTCGCCATCGGCATCGGAAAGAGCTTTGATCAATTGTTTCCTTATATCAATCGACAATTTTCCATCCAACTCCTGATCTCTTGTTTATTATTTGCGACTTCTCCATTTATGACTGCATGTACCGCCTCATGGAGGGCTTTTCCCATCCAGGGCCCGCTTTGTTTATCCGTCCAGCGGATCAGATCATGGCCGTTTACGGCTAATTCCTTCAACGATTTAATGGGCAGATTATCATACATGTCCATCAGATGGGCTACATCAGCCTCCTCCCCCCCTATCGTCAAAAAAACCGATTCTACAAGAATGGCCATCTCTTTTCCGGCAGCAAACAACTCAAAACCGCTCCAATCGTGGTGCTGGCGGCGCAGCAGGCACGGAAGAGCCTGGGCAAGCAGCTTGATTTTTTTGGAAGGAAGTCTCCATTTTTTCAGTGTTGTAACAGGATTTTCCCCGGACAAATATAAAGCCAAAAGCCACATATCATTTTCTTTTAAAGAAGAGATTTCCAGCCTGGACGCCGAACGCACAACCTCTTCCTTATTGAATAAAGAAGGCAAATACATGTAAATGCCTGTTTTGAGAAGCAATTCAAAAGCTTTCTTTTTATGCTTTCCATTTAACAGTTTTGCAAATTCAGCCGTTACTCTTTCAACGGAAATATGCTGAAGCAATCGGGCATGTTGTTTCATCGCATTTTCAGTTTTTTCGTCCAAATGAAAACCGAGCTGGCTGACAAATCTCACTGCCCGCATCATCCGCAAGGCGTCCTCCCGAAAGCGCTCATCGGCCGAACCGACTGCTGCAATGACCTTTTTGGAAAGTGCCGAACGGCCTTCAAAAGGATCAATGAAATTTCCTTTTTTATCCATGGCGATGGCGTTCATCGTAAAATCCCGTCTTTTCAAGTCCTCGTATAAGCTCCGGACAAATGTAACAGATTCGGGCCTTCTGTAGTCTTTATAGTCATGTTCAGAACGATAAGTCGTAACTTCATATCCTTTTCCACCATGAATGACCATAATCGTCCCGTGTTCAATCCCGACATCGACTGTTTTTGAAAATATCTTTTTCATTTCATCCGGTGTCGCCGATGTTGCAATATCGACGTCATGAATCTCTCTGCCAAGCAAAAAATCTCTCACAGACCCGCCGACAAAGCATGCTTCAAAACCTGCCGCTTCAATTTCATGAATAAGCGGCAATGCAGACAAAAAAGGTTCTTTCATTCCGTTGATCCTTCCTTCTCAATGATTAAGGAGCGACGTATACAGCGTTTCATACATGGATACGATGTGATCGGCCTGAAACCGTTCGTGCGGGGTATGTTCGGCATTCGCTGAAAAAGTTTCCAGCACCTCCTCATTTTGCAGAAGCACCAATGCTTTTTCTGCTGCCTCGTCGGTGTTTCCAAGATCGCAGAGAAAACCGTTGTACCCCTCTTCAATAACTTCGGGAATCCCGCCGATTCTCGTTCCGATGCAAGGGACACCGCATGCCATGGCCTCAAGTGCTACCAGTCCAAAGCTTTCCTTTTCCGACAGAAGCAGCATTAAATCACTCATTGAATATAATTCTTCCAAGTGGTCTTGCCTGCCAAGAAACAAGACCTTGCCCTCTAAGGATAATTCTTTTACGAGATTGCACACTTCTGTCATGTCCGGCCCGTCACCGACAAGCAGCAATTTGGCCGGCATGCGGGCAACGATTTTTGAAAAAGCCAAAACAACATCCGGCACCCTTTTAACCTGCCGGAAATTGGAAACGTGTATGATGACTTTTTCATCCGGTAATATGTTGTATGCCTCTTTCAATCCGTTTACACGGATCTTTTTGTACACCCTGTCATCGATAAAATTGTGAATGACATCAATTTCTTTATCAGGTGATACGACCGTTCGGGTTTGTTCGGCAAGGGCGTATGATACGGCTGTTACCCGGTCAGATTTTTCAATGCCAAAACGGATGGCATCCGCCAAGGTTGAATCATGACCCAATACGGATATATCGGTTCCATGAAGCGTTGTTACGATTTTGACATCCCGCCCCGACATTTGTTTTGCCAAAATCGCACAAACTGCATGGGGGATCGCATAATGGACATGCAATATATCCAATCGCTCCCGTTTGATCACTTCAGCCATCTTGCTGGCCAGGGCAATGTCGTATGGAGGGTATTGAAAAAGAGAGTATTGATTTACGGTTACTTGGTGAAAGAAAATGTTGGGATCCCATCTATTCAGCCGAAACGGAATATTGGAAGAGATAAAATGAATTTTGTGCCCTCTTTCTGCCAGCAGTTTACCCAGCTCGGTCGCAACGACACCCGAGCCTCCCACCGTCGGGTAACATGTAATGCCAATTTTTAGTTTCATAAGCTATAAGCCTTCCCCAAATATGTTGTTGTTTACAAGTACAGGGCGATCCGTTTTAAACCCCTCTGCAAAAGCAACACCCGCTTCAAGGCCATAAAGCCTCTCCCTTGCCTCGATTCTTTCCAAATAACCGCTTGTAAGCACTGTCTCTACCCCATTTGGCCGTTTCATGAACTGCGATTCGTATGCGCGCAAGGCAAACAGCTTCTGTTCGATAAACGAAGAAATATCCACGACAAAATCAGGCCGCGGCTGGCAGTTTATAAAATAGTATAGTAACTGCCTTGCTTTATGTCCACTTCGGCCATCTGCTTCATATTTTTGAATACCGGCCGAAAAAAACGCTTCCTTCACCAGCTTCCTGCAATTGCCATGGTCAGGATGCCGGTCTTCCCAAAAGGGGGCAAAAACAAGAACAGGCTTATAACGGCGAATAACCCCCGCGATGCTTCTGATGTATTCTTCTTTCAGGAATAAGCCCCGATCCGGGAAATGCAAATTAATCCGCTCCTGCACATGCAGCCTGCGTGCAGCTTCCAATGCTTCTCCACGTCTTGTTTCTACTGTTCCGTTGGAAGATAGCTCTGCCTCGGTTAAATCGCAGATGACAATTTTTTTGCCTTCATTCGCCCATTTGTATAAAGAACCGGCCATGCCGATTTCTACGTCATCGGCATGGGCCCCAAAAGCGAGTATATCAATGTGATTCAGTTTCAACAATAATCCCCCTTTTTAGTCTATGATTGATTCCAAACCGTAGACAAGGGTATCTAATTTAAGAACAGTTTCCACCGATACTTTCACTCCCGACATAAAAGATGCCCGGTTATATGAATCATGCCTGATCGTTAATGTTTGTCCGCCAGACCCGAAGATCACCTGCTGGTGCGCAACCAATCCGGGGAGTCTCACGCTGTGGATCCGCATGCCGTCAACATCGGCGCCTCTTGCACCTGAAATCGTTTCTTTTTCGTTTTCGTGCCCCTGTTTTTTAGGTTCCCTGTTTACACTAATCATTTCTGCCGTTTTAACGGCAGTCCCGGACGGTGCATCCAATTTTTGATCATGGTGCATTTCAATGATTTCAACGTCTTCAAAATATTTTGCGGCCGTTTGGGCAAACTTCATCATTAACACGGCGCCGACAGCGAAGTTCGGAGCGATGATGCCGCCAATTCCGTTCCGCTTGGCAAGCTCCTTTAACTCTTCAAGTTGCTCCGGTGTAAAACCCGTCGTGCCGACAACGGGGCGCACCCCGTTTTCCAAAGCTGTTTTCGTATGTAAAAAACCAATATCGGGTGTTGTTAAATCGATCAGCACATCGGCTTCTATTTGCTGGAAGCATTCATGTATATCGGTAAAAACAGGAACGTCCAATCCTGCAAAACCTTCCACATCGGATAACAGCTTCCTGTTATTGACTCGGTCAAGGACGCCGGCGAGCCGAAAATGCGGTGTTTCTTTGACAAGGTTGACCGCTTCCCTGCCCATTCTTCCCCGCGGACCGGCTACAACAATGTTTATCATATTATTCATTTTGTTCACCTTCGCTTTTTTTAGTCCATCTGTCTTTATCTCTCGTTTTGAATTTATGCATGACACGGTCGTGAGCGTCCTGCAAATCGATACCGAGGGAATTGGCCAGGCAAATAACGACAAACAGCAAATCGCCCAGTTCTTCCTCTATCGTTTTTTCTTTCTCATTCGTTTTTTTCTTTTTCTCTCCGTAATAATGATTGATTTCTCTTGCCAATTCCCCCAATTCTTCCGTTAGTCTGGCTGTCATGGCCAATGGGCTGAAATACCCTTCCTTAAACTGGCCAATATAGTCATCCACTTCATTTTGCATTTCCTTTAACGTTTTTTCATGATCCATGATTTTCACCTTCTTACCATATGTTAGCTAATTCCTTTTTTTTATACAAATGAAAATGCCTCAAGTTGCCGTTCAATGGGTTTATTGGATATAATGTGAAATGCTTGGTGAAAAAAATTACAGGGAGAGAAGACATGGTGCCTTTTCAATTAAATGTAAAAAATATCCTGTTTATTTTATTGGGGGCGGGCATTTTTGCATTCGGACTTGTCCATTTTAACATGCAAAACCATTTGGCTGAAGGCGGATTTACGGGGATTACCCTTCTTCTCTATTTTCAGTTTCGCATTGATCCTTCCATCACAAATTTGCTGTTGAATGTGCCATTATTTTTAATTGGCTGGAAATTGCTGGGTAAAAGGTCTTTCCTATATACCATGATTGGAACGGTAGCCGTATCCATATTTTTATTCATTTTTCAAAGGTTCCAGCTTTCCATTCCATTGGACGGGGACCTTTTTCTCGCTGCGCTGTTTGCCGGGGTGTTTGCCGGGATCGGCCTCGGGATGATTTTTCGCTTTGGTGGAACGACGGGAGGCGTTGATATTATCGCCCGCCTTGTATACAAATATAAAGGCATTAGCATGGGCAGGACAATGTTCGTATTTGATGCATGCGTCATCCTTGTATCTTTGATGACATACTTGGACCATCGCGAAGCGATGTATACGCTTGTAGCTGTTTTTGTCGGAGCCCGGGTGATTGATTTCATGCAGGAGGGTGCTTATGCAGCAAGAGGTGCCATGATCATTTCCGAGAATCATCATGATGAGGTGGCCGATGCCATTATGAAAGACATGGGGCGGGGCGTAACCGTACTAAAAGGCCGGGGCTCTTTTACAAAAGAAGAAAAAGATGTTCTTTATTGTGTGGTTGGCCGAAATGAAATTGTAAATTTAAAACGAATCATTACAACGATTGACCCTCAGGCATTTGTGTCTGTCATTGTCGTCCACGATGTGATGGGCGAAGGATTCACGCTGGATGAAAACAAAAGGCCGCTTGATATATAAAGAAAACGCAAGCGCCTTGCCCATCGACGTACAGACTGGAGCACTCCGCAATAGGATAAAGGAAACACGGCGACGAAAGGCAGGCTCAGGCTGCGACGTCCTGTCGCATCACCTGCACTAGCACGTCCTGTGCGTCGGCAGGCTCAGGCTGCGACGTCCTCGAAAAAGCTTACGCTTTTTCTTCACGATGACGATGCTGTCGAAGCTTTCCTTGTCCTGTCGCTTCGCCTGCACTAGCATGTCCTGTACGTCGAGCCGATGTTGACTTATCGCAGGAAAGCCGCTTCTTCGAGTAACCATTCTGCAGCTTTGCGACGAGCTGAACGAAGCTTCCTCGAATATGCTATGCGCAGGAGCACCTGAGGCGCTGGTCTCCCGCTTGTATGTAAAAAAGCCCGGTGCCTAAAGCACCGGGCTCTTCCCTAATCACGATTTGTAAAAATCAGAATTAATCTGAGCAATTCCAACACGGCGACAGCAGCTGCCGCAACATATGTCATCGCTGCAGCATTCAATACTTTTCTTGCCTCGCGTTCTTCCGTATTGCTAATTAAGCCCAGCGTAACGATTTGGTCCATGGCCCTGGAAGAAGCATTGAATTCGACCGGCAGCGTAATAAGCTGGAATAACACTCCCGCTGACATCAAGATAATCCCGATCAGCAGCATGTTGGAAAACGCAGTGGAGATCAGCCCAATGATAATAAAAATCCAGGCAAGGTTGGAACTGATGTTTGCCACCGGGACCAATGCGTGCCGAAAGCGCAAAGGCGCGTATCCCTGCTGGTCTTGAATGGCGTGTCCAACTTCATGGGCCGCCACAGCCGCACCGGCAACCGATTGGCGATGAAAGTTGTCTGATGACAAATGCACCGTTTTCGTAATCGGGTTGTAATGGTCGCTTAACATGCCGGGAGTTTCTTTTACTTGGACATTATATAAACCGTTGGCATCCAAAATTTTCCGGGCCACTTCTGCTCCTGTAATGCCGGCGGTTGTTGGAATTTTTGAAAACTTCTTATACGTATTCTGCACTTTAAATTGCGCCCATAGGGGGATGATCATGATCAACAAAAAGTAAATTAAATATCCTCCCATTTTTACCCTCCAATATAAATATCTTTACTATTATTTTATGTGATTCCTTCAGGCTGGTCAATTATTTCGATCTTTTCGTTTCATCTCTTTCTTCTCGCCTTTATATTTGCGCCAACTGACATAGGAAAGCGTCAAAATAATCACGCTTCCAGTCATCGATATGACCCACCATAATGACGGATCCGCCTCATCCTCATCCACCCCGGTAAAGAGGCTTTTCAAATCGGCTTCAAAATCCTCCAGTTGGGATGCCCAATCTTGTTCAGTAAAATTTGAGCGGTATTTGTCTAAAAACGCAATTTTGGAATCTATTTTCTGGAGTTTTTCAGCAGGGAGATCAATTTTTAAACTTGGTTGGATGACTCTATATGTTGAAAGGAATGCGTTTAAATGCCGATCGTATGATTCCCGGTCACCGTCCAGCGCAGCATTTTTTACTTGCCGAAATCCATCCATGACAGGGCTTTCCATTTCAAGCCACATGGGCTGGTGATTGGATTGGACGGCGTCATTGGCCAATCTGAAGGCTGTTACCAAACGAATCCTTTCTTCCTTTTCCCCGTCAACGCTCGTGACCGCTCTCAGCGCCTCATGATGAGCAGCAGAAAGCACTCTCAATTCATCCATTGTAAATGTTTGTTCTTTCATCCCATGCTCGGAAAATAGCACGGCATAACGTTCCAAAAGGGACTTTGCCTCTTCGAACCGTGAAAATTTTGTTAATTGCAAGGCCTCGTCAGCCAGTTGATCGAGCTCGTCAACGACAGGATCGGGTTTTGAATCGGCGATACCGGCATTTAAAAAAAGAGTCAGGCTCAGAACGATCCCGGATAACAATTTCATAACTGCCCCTCCTCATACTACTTGTAAAAATGTATGAGAAAGTGGACAAGAATAGACCTTTTTTATAGTTTGCAAAAATATTATTGAATATGTATCGTTTCCCGATTTCTCCGGGCTGCGAAATACGCCATCCCGACCGAAAAAACACTCAGCCAAAACGTGAAATAGCCAATTTCACGTACATACAGCTCGAGTCCGGGATATTTTGGATATTGCATAAAAACATAATCGATGACGTCATTGTGGAAAGTCCATACTGCAGCTGCCAAAACATGCCTGACCCTTAATTGATAAAATGGTGCATATAAAACAGCCTGAAGAGCCATCGCCCCGTGGGAGGCTATCAGCATATATCCTTGCCAGGGCAGAGCTCCCGTGACATTCAGCGTCAGGATATTCATCACTACCGCCCAAATCCCATATTTGACAAGCGTCACGAATGCAAACGCTTCACTGATTGGGCAGTTTTTATTTTTGATAAAAGCAAGCAGCACGAAAACAAAAAAAAGGCTGGCTGTCGGACTGTCCGGAACAAACGGTATAAACAGCCAGGGCGTGACTTCCAACTGTCCCTTATACCAGTAATATCCATAAATTGTGCCAATTGTATTGGCCATTAATAAAATCCGCAATATTCGCCGATCCATCAAAAACGTTAACAACAAATTCACGGGGGGCACCGCCTTCCCTTACATTAAAAGCCGGCAAATTTGCCGGCTTTCAGCGTACATTATTCACTTTTCAGGCTGGCAATGAATTCTGCAAGCTTGTCTAAATCTTCTTCAGACCCTTGATATTGGTCCGGAGGCATTGCACCGATACCTTTATGGGCAATTTCTTTGATTTCTTCCGGTTTCAGGTCCAGATTCACCAACGGCGGCGCTGCAGGTCCGCCTTCGAGGTTTTCGCCGTGGCAGTTAATACAGCTTTGGCCCGCATACACTTTGTAACCTTCTGCCTCTTGATCTATTTCAACATCTGCGCCTTCGACAATTTTCCCTTGTTGTTCAGCCGCTGCCCAGTCGTGGTTCACAACAGCTTCCCAAGTAAGATAAAACACGGCAGCAAATCCGAGCAGCATAAAGCCGGTTGCAAATGGCCGCTTTAATGCCCGGCGTTCCGGCCCCCGATCAATGAATGGCGCAAGCAACAAAGCGCCGAATGCAAGACCCGGAATAACCATGACACCTATGATGTTATACGGCCCTGAAGCATATGTGTATTTGATTAATTGATAAAGAAACAAGAAATACCAGTCAGGCATTGGAATATACCCTGTATCCGTAGGATCGGCAATCCGTTCAAGCGGTGCCGGATGGGCTGCTGTCAAACATAAGAAGCCGATCAGGAATACAGCGCCAACAAGCCATTCTTTTAATAGAAAGTCCGGCCAGAATGCTTCCGTTTTTCCTGGATATTCGGAATAGTCTTTAGGAAGTTTCTTCTCCCGCAGCTCCGGACTCACAATACGGGAGTCGCCGACAAACTTCATCCCTTTTCCTCGTCGCATATTATCCCCTCCTTTAATCAGTTACGATTCAGTAATGCGATAATGGGTCAATTTTATAGTGGACCGGAAATTCCTTGTCGTCTAATCAGGATAAAGTGAACACCCATTAAAGCCAGCAATGCAGCAGGAAGGAAAAATACGTGTATGGCAAAAAAGCGGGTCAACGTTTGTGCACCGACGATCGTCGGGTCTCCTGCTATTAAAGTTTTCATGGCAACTCCAATAAACGGAAGTGATTCGACAATATCCAATGTAACCTTTGTAGCAAACAATGCCTTCATATCCCAAGGAAGCAAGTAGCCTGTAAGGCCAAGGGCCAACATGACAAAAAAAATAAGGACTCCGACAATCCAGTTAAGCTCACGAGGCTTCTTATATGCTCCCTGGAAAAACACACGCAAAGTATGTAAAAACATCATAACGATCACAAGGCTGGCACCCCAATGGTGCATTCCGCGGACAATTTGCCCAAACGCCACTTCATTTTGAAGGTAATAGACCGATTCCCATGCGTTTTTGATATCAGGAACATAATACATCGTCAAAAACATTCCCGATAATATTTGGATAACTGTAACAAAAAATGTTAATCCGCCAAAACAGTAAACAAACGCAGAAAAATGATGTGCCGGGTTAACATGCTCAGGCACTTCATGGTCTGCAATGTCTCTCCATATCGGCGTAATATCCAATCGCTCGTCAATCCAGTCGTACATTCTGTTCAGCAATGATTACGCCTCCTTTACTTCTTTCTTACGAACGGATTTTCCTCTGGATTACCCAGCATTAAAAAACCGTCTTTTTCCTTTACTGGATAAGCATCCAACGGTCCCCTGGGCGGAGTTCCTGGAACATTGTTTCCATCTTTTGTATAAAGGCCGTTGTGGCATGGGCAGTAGAACATATTTGGATGGTCTTCGCTGCCTTCCCAGTTAACCGTACACCCCAAATGCTTACAAATCGGAGACAGCGCCACAATTTCTCCTTTTTCGTTTTTGTAAACCCAAGCTGATTGTGTGACCTCGGAAGTGTACCATGCATCCTTTTGTTCATACTTAAAGTCAACACGGACAGGTTCTTCTGTAATATCGGCAATCTTTTTATCGGTCATTTTAAAATCGCCGGCAGCCTCTGCCTGCAATACAGGGTCCACTGCAAACCGGACCATCGGCAACAGCATTCCAGCCGCCATAAAGCCGCCCACTCCGGTTAGCGTATAGCTTAGAAATTGGCGTCGTGTTACAGGATTTTTGCTCATCCTTATCCCCCCTCTGTCAGTAAGGTTAGTCCATCGGACAATTATTGCGCACATTTACAAACTAGGACATCATTATGATATATCAATAAATCATGAAAATCAATAAAATACAATCGCAAACCGTGTCAACTATGTGGCGATTCCCTGCCAGCCTTGTACGATCTCGTTCATCAGCTGCTTTACCTGATTTTCCATGATGGACTGTTGATATTTCTCGTCCAAATGCGCCAATGGAACAGATGCGGCAAACAGCAAAGTAGCGGAAAGCTGATCGGCCAGATTGCGCCAACTCTCGTCGGAAGTCAGTAAAAAGATATATTTCATTTCATTTTCTTTCATTTGCTTGGCCCATTGATTAATCAATGGAACTTTATCGCCGTCCGCCAAATCATTCAAATATGTAAAAGGCGGCAAAATAAGCATTCTTCCCTTAAATTGCCTTTCAAGGTGCAGCGACAACAACTGAATGAACTCTCCCTTTTCAACAACCTGTTTCATTTGGGAGCCAAAGGTGATCGGCATGAGCGGAACAACTGCAGTATCAATATAACTCTTTTCTTTCAAGTAAATTTCAATATCTTTTGCCTTCCACTCCATTTCTTCCACTCTCCTGTTTTATAGTATGCTCCATTACACTGGTTATCATTCTACCAAAAGAACAGGTTTGAGACAAAAAAATACCTCCCGTTTCCGGAAGGTTTACTTTTGTTCTCTAAGTTCCTTCAGCTGAAGCGACAGCTTTTCAAAAAGATCCTTATCGTGATGATCGAGCGCCTCATCAATGGCCGTTAAAAGTTTGTCTTCTTGAAATTTCAGCAGGCTTGCTTTTAAAAACTGTTCGGCAATGGCTTTATCTTTTTCACTGATTAAAACGGTCTTTTTGATGAATGGATTTTCTTCCAATACCGCAGCATATTGATGGGACAACTGTGAGCCGCGGAAGTTGATTTGAATATAGATGTCCTCATCACGGTTCAATCTAATGTCATGAAATGATTTTTCTGCATCGGTTGTCATGATATTATCCTTATAAAACCGAAAAGGCACTTCTCTGGTGCAATGGGTAGACATGATTAACCCTCTAGGACAGAACTGGGCTTCTTCAACAAAATGAACTTTCTCCATCAACTGATCGTGGCTCATCAAATAATTCAGAATCCAGACAGATTCTCTCCTTTTGAGTTGATAACGATTTAAAAACCAGCGAATAAAATCCTTTTTTTCGTTGACAGATACAGGGGTGGCCATCCTATTCCCTCCTCTGCAGAAGATAGAGTCCCTAAGGCTAATCTTTCAGGCGGTCAATCCATTCGTGCCATTCTTCATTCCAAGGCTCCAATTCAGCCAAAGATTGAAAGATACCCGCCGCTTCTTCCGTCTTTCCTTCCTCAACAAGAAAATATCCAAAATCTTTTAAAAACTCCGAGTTGTGCTTGAGATCATTATATGCCAGCTTGTACTCGTTTAATGCATCGGAATATTGTTCCACCTGCTGATAACTGTATGCTGCATCCCAGTGTATTTCGGCATCCTGTGAATCTTGAAACATGGCTGTAATTTCGAGCACTTCATGATGCCTTTCCTGTTTCATAAGAAGCCTCGTCAGCCGTTTGGCTGCTTCCAACAGTTCCGGATCCAGTGAAAGCGCCTTTCTCAAATAGCTTTCAGCTTCATCATTCCGGCCGGCTTTTAATAATAATGTTCCGGTATGGGCGCACAAATCGGGATTAAATTCATCGACAGCCAATCCTTCTTTCCCAACCTGTATGGCCTTTTCCAATTCGTGAACCTGCTCGTGGCATTTGGCCAAATATAAGTAAAGTGAAGTATAATCAGGATCGAGCTGCTTCAATTCATTGAATGCCTTTATCGCTTTGTGATAATTTCCTGCCTGGTAACATGTCAGGCCATAGCCAAAAAGCACGTTCAGTTCCTGATGCTTTTCCAGCGCCTTCTCATAAAAATGGATGGATTCCTCAAAGGCACCGCCCGCACTTAAAGCTTCGGCAAGCTTTGCATGGATGTCCTGGCCGGCTGCCGCGTGTTCCCCTTTGCTTAATAATTGCCTGTAGCACATGGCAGCATCGAGAAAGCGGCCCTGAGACATATACAGTTCCCCCAATGCAAAAACAACAATCGGTTCATCAGGGTATTTCTGTTTCGCGGCAAGCAACTTTTGTTCACTCACTTCGTAGAGGCCCTGCATCTGGTATAAATCCGCTTCCAGGAGAAGCGCGGCCCCATACAGGTCATCCGTATCAGGTATTTCCTTCAAAAGGAGCAACGCTTTTTCCTCCTGGCCGATTTCGATGAGCAGTTCGGACAGGGACAATTTAATGTCACTTACAAAGGGGTGTTTTTCCAGGAGCGATTGATAAAGCTCAATCGCTTCTTCCAGGAACCCATAATGGGCCAATTGATCGGCAAGCGAATATTTTTCCTCTTCGGAACTGTATTTTTTTACCCTAGAAAATATTTGCATGGCTTTGTCGACATTTTGCGTTTGTATATATTGTATCATTAACTCAGCATCTGTCATATGCAAAATCCTTCCAAAATCGATCCATGGGTTCCATGAGCCAGATTATATTATATTTTCTACATCGTCCTTCAAAAATCCTCTTTTTTATGTTTAATATACGAAGGGGTTTTAATGGGTCGATTTTTTTAAGTCGGCAAACGTACTTTCCAGTATTTTTTGATCCATGCCAACAATTACGGGTCTGCCTATTTCTTCCAGCAGTACGAAGCGCGTCTGATCTGCCACCGATTTTTTATCGCGCAGCATCGTTTCATATACTTGCTGAAACACTAGATCTTCCGGTATTTTCGTCTCATATCCCAATTGCCCGGCCCATTGGACAAAATCCGCGATTGGAAATGTCAATCCGGTGACTTGCTTACTCAAATGGAGTGCATATACCATGCCAATCATGACCGCTTCTCCATGGGTAAAAGTGCCATACCCTTTGGACATTTCAATGGCATGCCCAAGTGTATGGCCAAAATTCAAAACAGCCCGCAGTCCGCTTTCTCTTTCATCCACGGAAACGATTTGCGCTTTAATTTCAATCCCCCGCCGCAAAATATATGCCAGTTGTTCATCTGTTACAGCAGCGAGATCGGCAATTTCTGTCATTAAGTATTTTAAAAACGCGGCATCAGAAATACATGCATGCTTCACCGCCTCCGCAAAGCCCGATCTTTTTTCTTTGATCGGAAGCGTCTGTAAAAATTGCGTATTGTAGATCACGGCATCAGGCTGGTGAAACGCGCCGATCATGTTTTTTCCAAGCGGATGGTTTATGGCCGTCTTTCCGCCAACGGCACTGTCATGGGCAAGAATCGTTGTCGGAACCTGGATAAAGGAAATCCCCCGCATAAATGCCGCGGCCACAAAGCCGGCCAAGTCACCGACAGCTCCTCCGCCAAAGGCAATGATGCAAGATTTCCGATCGAGGCCCTGCTTAAGTGCGTACGTAATGCATGCTTCGAAAACGGGCATTTGCTTCGCCTTTTCTCCGGCCGGCACTGTATAAACGCCTGATGGAATTTCCTTCGGTAAGGCGGCTTTTAAAGCATCCAAATGAAGGGGCCCGACAATCCCGTCGGTAATGACAAGCAATTTCGTATATTTATTTTTGGCTATCAGATTTCCAAGCTCGTTCAATGCAAGCGGGCCTATGAACACCGGATAGCTTTTAGATGCAGCATGAACGTGAATTTTCAATCAAATCACCCCGATATAAAAATGAAAAAACACCTGCTGAACGCAGGCGGTTTTTATTCGTTTTAATACACCCAGTTATTGATTAACTTGGAGTACTCGATCAGCTCTTCTTCCTTAAAAAAGAGGCCGATTTCCCTTTTGGCACTTTCAGGCGAGTCAGACCCGTGAATGACATTTTTGCCGACCGTAACGCCAAAGTCACCGCGGATCGTGCCTGGGGCTGCATCTTTCGGATTTGTGGCACCCATCATTTGCCTCGCCGCAGCAATGACGTTTTCTCCTTGCCACACCATGGCAAATACAGGGCCGGATGTGATAAAATCAACCAACTCCCCGAAAAAAGGGCGTTCCTTATGCTCTCCGTAATGCTCTTCGGCAAGCTCGTTGGAAATTTGCATGAGCTTTGCTCCGATTAGCTGAAAACCTTTCTTTTCAAAACGGGAGACGATTTCACCAATCAATTCTCTTTGTACTCCATCGGGTTTTACCATTAAAAATGTTTTTTCCATTTCATTCACTCCTGCCATAAAATCAAATAGAATCATATCACTTTTTAAACAAGCTGGCAAATTTTGTTTGAATCATCAATGTGTTCTTTTTCCGATATAGTTGGCAATTTCTTTAAGGGGGTTTTTTACCCGGTTGTCCGGCAGCTCTTGTAAAATCTCAAGCGCCTTATCAAGATAGCACCGGCTAAGCCGGCGGGACTTTTCAATCGCACCGGAATGGTTGATAAGGTGAATGATGTTTTGTATTTCTTCTTTATTCGTATGTTCATTTACTTTTATAATTTCAGCCTTCAGTTCGGGATTTTGCATGGCGTATAAAGCCGGGAGGGTAATGTTCCCTTGCCGCAAGTCTTCTCCGGCAGGTTTGCCGAGTTCCTTTTCTGTTCCGGTGAAATCCAATATGTCATCCGTAATTTGAAAGGACATTCCGATGAAATATCCAAATCTGTAAAGGCGCCGGTATATATGCTCTTCCGTTTCCCCTGCGATAGCCCCCAATTCACAGCTTACCGCAATAAGCAAAGCCGTCTTTCTTTTGATCCGCCGCAAATAATCTCTTAAAGTTTGATCAAAGCGATATTTATCCTTGATCTGTTCCATTTCCCCGATGCAAACTTCAACGATCGCCCGGGCCAGCTTTTGATGTGCAAGCGGGTTGGGAATATTGGTCATGTATTCAAGTGAACGTGCAAGAATATAATCCCCTGTATACATCGCGATCCGGTCGTCCCATGTATGATTGATGGTCGGCCTTCCCCTTCTCGTATCGGCGCCGTCAATGACATCGTCATGGACAAGGGAGGCCATGTGAATTAATTCAAGAGCAAGCGCCACATTTTTGATGATATCGATTTTATAGTCGCCAAATTTGGCGGAGAGCAATACAAAGACAGGCCGTATTCTTTTTCCGCCGGCTTTCAGTAATTGGAGGGAGGTGCTTTGAAGTAATTCTGAATCGGAAAAAACGGCCTTTTCCAGTTCTTTTTCAATTAATTCCAAATCCGATTTGAAGGTCGAATAAAGCCATTTCAGTTTCATGTCGTTTCCACCCAGCTATTTTTTCTCTTTCCATCCGATGTGGGCCGCTGCAGCCCCTCCACTAAAGGACTTGTAAATGACGTTTGTAAAACCGGTTCGCCAAAACATTTGGGCCAGTTCTTCCATTCCGGGAAAATCACGTGCAGATTCCTGCAGCCATGAATATTCATGATAGCTTTTGGCAAACATTTTCCCGAACGCGGGCATGATGTACCGGAAATAAGCATAAAAGAGCTGACGGTAAACCGGCAGGGTGGGCTGGGACGTTTCCAGGCAAACTGCCATTCCGCCAGGTTTTGTCACCCGGTACATCTCTTTTAATCCCTGCATGTAATCAGGGACGTTGCGGAGGCCGAATCCCACAGTGACATAATCAAAACGGTCATCTTCAAAAGGCAGTTCCATCGCATTTCCATGAATAAGCGTTATTTGGTCCAGATCCCTTTGTTCTTTCTTTTCTTCGGCAATTTTCAGCATATTTTGGCTGAAATCCAGCCCGAACACCCGTCCTTCTTTTCCGACGCTTTCTGCCAGTGCAATCGTCCAGTCCCCGGTGCCGCAGCAAATGTCCAGCGCCGTTTTGCCCTTTTGTACGTCCATTTTTTTCATCGTTTCCCGGCGCCATTTTTTATGCTGCTGAAAGCTGATGATGGAATTCATTTTATCGTAGTTTTTGTAAATTGTTTCAAATACGTTATGTACACGTTCTTCTTTGGATTGCATCATGGTAACCTTCTTCCAAATTATGTTGTATCAGATCGGCAACCCGTGATTGCAGGATGGACGGCAATGTTCCCAGGCGGCTCATCGTATCGAGCAAGACATTTTTGCTTTTTTCCAGGTGCATTTGGCAAATGCCTTCCAAGCTTTGCCCGTTCTCATTTTGATCATGCCCGGCGTATTTTTTAAGGCCTTCAAATAGGATGGAAAAACTGCCGCGCTTATATTTCTCCCATTCTGATGCAAGCCTTTTAAAGAATAACAGCTCGGTAAAGAGCGAATGGTATTGGGCAAATTTAAAATGGCCGCAAAATTGTTCGATGACCGTCGTTTCCACTTTCTTTAAATACAGCATGAAGGTGTCTATGTCATCCATTTCAAATTGATACAGGGAAACTTTGTACTCATTGATTAATTGGATCGCCCTTGCAAGCGTTCTGATTAAATCAAGATTTTCGCAGTCGGCCAGAAGGTGGTAGTACAAGCCGCTGAAATAGTCGCCGGCCAAAACCGTTAATTGCCTCTCCTTCATGGATGCTAATTGATTCGTCACATTCTCATGCGTATCCAGCGCAGCTTGGACGAGCATCGCAGATGTGACATATTGGTCGGTTTGTGCTTCAGGCAGTTTCGACCGATTCACTGCCATCGCCAACATAAGGATACGGTCTTCATCAACAGCCGGAAATTCAATCTGCCGGAAAAGAAAATGATGGCTCAATTTCTTTTCAACAATCGCTTTAATTGAATCGATTTTCTGTTCATTTAAACAAAGGCCCATATCCTTTTTCCCCTTTTCTTTTGTACAGCATTCCTTTCCGGTTCAATCTGTCTATTATAACATGATCATTCTTTTCTTTCACTTTCGATTTCACCGACCGCTGTGATGATTTTGGCATTTCCTCTTATTTTGATGGCTGATGTATGATCGGTAAACTGGGCTACCAATACTTCACCCTTATCCAACTTTTCTGCATGATGGAATCTTGTATCCGTTCCACGCGTCAAGCCCATCACGTTAACTCCGTTCTCCAAAGCTTTTATAACGATATATTCGCCTAGTCCAAACTGGCTTTTCATGATAACACCCTCTATTCTACTGCTTAATTAAAGAGAGAACTTCATTCCGTGCCTGGATGTCTTTTAAAAAGATTCCCCTTACCGCGGATGTGATTGTTTTGGAGCCAGGCTTCTTAACGCCTCGCATCGTCATGCACATATGCTCAGCCTCCAACACCACCATAACACCGTAAGGCTCCAATTTATTCATCATTGCGTCTGCCACTGTGGATGTAATCCTTTCCTGAAGCTGCGGACGCCGCGCAACGGCCTCAACAGCTCTGGCAAGCTTGCTTAAACCAGTTACTTTTCCATTCCTGGGAATATAAGCAATATGGGCTTTCCCGAAGAAAGGAACTAAATGGTGTTCACATAATGAGTAAAATGGAATATCTTTAACGAGAACGAGTTCTTCATGGTCTTCTCCGAAAATGGTTTCAAAATAGTGTTCCGGATTGATTTCAATGCCTGCAAATACCTCTTCATACATATTGGCGACCCGCTTCGGCGTATCAGCCAGCCCTTCCCTGTCCGGATCTTCACCAATTGCTTCCAAAATCATCCGAACCGCTTCTTCAATTTTGGGTTTATCAAATTTCGCCATACGATATCCTCCTGCCATACTTTCACTAACAGTCCAATATTACCATACAAATATATAATTAGAAAGAACGCTGACGCGTTCTTTCTTACAAGTTGGAGGTGGGGGAATTTGATGAAATTGGCGAACTGCCAATTTCTTTCCTTAATAAAAAGGAACTGCCTTGGGCAGTTCCTCATACGCTCAACGATGTATGTAATTATTTTACCGCATCTTTAAGCGCTTTACCCGGTTTAAATGCAGGGACTTTGCTTGCTGCGATATCAATTTCTTCTCCAGTTTGGGGATTGCGTCCTTTACGGGCTGCACGCTCGCGCACTTCAAAGTTGCCAAATCCAATTAAGGAAACTTTATTTCCACTGGACAAAGCGTCTTGAATGGATTGGAAAACAGCTTCCACAGCTTTTGTAGCATCTTTTTTGGAAAGTTCCGCTGCTTCTGCCACGGCATTGATCAGTTCTGTTTTGTTCATTCTGTTCACCTCCTCTTCCGGTACAATTATACCTTTCGCAAGTCTTATTACTTGTGTAATCAATTTATTGGATTTCTAAACATTTTTATGCCAGAAATCGCCAAAAAAGCTTTTGAATCAAGGTTCAACGAGCTTTTCTGCTTAACAGATTATCATAATAAAATTATGTTAGCAACAATAAATACAATAATTAATGGAAAAGGCGCCGAATTTTTGTATTCAGCGCCTTTTTTCCTATAAAATGATGGCAATCAAACCTCCGGAACCTTCGTTAATAATCCTTTCCAATGTCTCTTTCAGTTTATAGCGGGCATTTTCCGGCATCATTGCCAGCTTCGCCTGGATACCTTCCCGGACAAGAGAACTTAAGCTTCTTCCAAAAATATCGGAATTCCAGATGGAAAGCGGGTCATCTTCAAAGTCCTGCATTAAATAACGAACGAGTTCCTCACTCTGCTTCTCGGTTCCGATAATGGGGGCAAACTCGGATTCCACGTCTACTTTGATCATATGGATCGAAGGAGCCACCGCTTTCAGCCTGACGCCAAAGCGTGCGCCCTGCCTGATAATTTCAGGCTCATCCAAACTCATATCTTGCAACGATGGGGCCGCAATCCCGTAACCCGTTTGCTTTACCATGACAAGCGCGTCGGATATTTGGTCATATTCCCGCTTCGCCTCCGAAAAGTCCTGCATCAGCTCCAGCAAATGATCTTTTCCCCTGATTTCAGTCCCGGCAATTTCCGTAAGAACCTCATCGTAAAGTGCGTCAGGGGCAAATAAATCTATTTCCGCGATTCCCTGGCCCATATCCACTCCGGCCAGGCCGGCATTCTCGATAAATTCGTAGTCGGTAAAATGCTGGACCACCCGGTCTACATCCCGGAGCCGTTTAATGTCTTTAACGGTTTCTTTGACGGCCTCCTGGTAATTTGTCCTGAGCCAATGATGATCTTTTAACACCATCACCCAGCTTGGAAGATTGACATTGACTTCAAGTACCGGAAACTCATAGAGCGCTTCCCTTAATACATCCAATACATCATCTTCCCTCATGTTTTCGACAGACATGCTCAACACCGGAATGTCATACTTTTCCTGAAGCTCGCCGCGGAGCGCTTCTGTTTCCGGGTGATGCGGCCTTGCCGAATTGACGACCATGATAAACGGTTTGCCCACTTCTTTTAATTCCTCGATGACGCGCTCCTCAGCATCTACATAATCTTGCCTGGGAATTTCTCCAATGGTTCCGTCCGTTGTAATGACAATTCCCAATACAGAGTGCTCTTGAATCACTTTCCTTGTTCCAATTTCAGCAGCTTCATGAAAGGAAATCGGTTCTTCATACCATGGGGTATTGATCATCCTCGGCCCATTTTCATCCTCATACCCTTTTGCGCCAGGTACAGTATACCCTACGCAGTCCACCAGCCTTACATTCACTTCAAGCCCTTCGTCAACATGAACAGAAACCGCCTGATTCGGGATAAATTTCGGTTCAGTCGTCATGATTGTTCTGCCCGCGGCGCTTTGCGGCAATTCATCTTGGGCACGTGCCCGGTCGGCTTCACTTTTAATATTCGGCATTACGGCCAATTCCATAAATTTTTTTATAAAAGTGGATTTTCCTGTTCGAACGGCCCCTACAACTCCCAAATAAATATCCCCGCCCGTTCTTTCCGCAATGTCTTTAAAAATATCGACCTTTTCCAAGAGTTTCCCTCCTATCCTAGAGTTCAAGGGACAACATGATCCCGTTTTATCGAAGCAAGACCTGGAAGGTGCATGATGTTGTCCGATTTAAATTTAATTGATGATAATATAAATCCTTCTTCCACATTATATTTAGCAGAAGAAGGATTATGCCTATTTCACCATATATATTGGCTTGTTATTCTCATCAATTGTATAGGGAAGGGAAAATGCAGGCACAATCGGTGAGTGATTGTGTAAAACCGGCCTGATATCGTCTCCCTGTTTGAATGTTATTTTCTCATTCTGCAGAGCACTATTAAGATCCGAAATGTAGTCTACAAAAATTTCACCTTTCCCATTTACAACAAATGGCAGATTATTGTTCGTATAAGGAGAGGTGACATATTGTTCCTCTTTGTATCCCAGCTTTTTATAATCCAAAGTATAGATATTATCCGCCAGAGCATCTTTAAACGGCGGGTAGCGGTGCGCCTGCATCCTGATCTTTAACTCCCTTATTTTTTCCGCCATGCGCAGATCAAACACTTTGACCGTTGGATTTGTTTCTGCATCAATCAATACATATTGGAATACCCCCCCGCTTTCATAAGCGTTGCCTGGAGGGGCTTCTAAAAATTGCGGAGTCAGCTTTGCAAAATCGATCGGATATTTTTGATAAATGGGTGTGTCCATCTCCCTGGTTTTAATGGGAAGCAGCCCTCCGCTTGCTTCCTGATATTGGTCCACTGCCCGCTGTACTGTTGCAATCTGCTCTTCATACGGGATTTGATTTTCCACTTTCCGTTCCTGAGGAAAAAAACATCCGGGTAAAACGAGCACAACCGCCATCGTAAGCAGTGATTTTAACAATCGCCTTTTCATGTATATGTACACCCCTTAACCTGCGCCTGATCTTGATACTCTGTTCCTTAATAAGTCGGGCCTGACAATACGACAAACAGCATGAGCAATCCCCCGATAATCATGAATGCCCATGCGGTGAGGGCGGTAACAATTTTTAGAAATCCTTTATTAAGCTTGAATCTGCTAATATATATGGTGAGCATGGCAAGTGCCATAAGCACCATGGCGATAATCGATATCCACATTTTTTGCATTGATACGGACACGAAAAAGTCCCCCCAGACACTCTGTTTTAAGTTCGAAATCATTATAACATATCCCCAGGCAATTATCGGAAAATGAAAATCCATACAGTACGGGCAAATAAGGCGAAACACGCAGGAGACCGCCTCCTCCGGAGTGTTTTGATGTATAACCTCGAGGGGCCGGCGCCGGCGCCAGACACAGAAAACTTCTTTTGCAGAAAAATTTGCTTAGCAAGTCATCTTTTACTTACAAAAAAATGAAGCAAAAAAATTGGATTTTTTGCTTCATCAAAAGTATTTGGACAAAAAAACCCAAGCCCACGGTTTATGCGAATCTCAATACAGCATATGTTGCACGAAATAGAACGCATCCTCGTATGCCCATGAACGCTATCTTTGTTCCATCTGCTCACTCAGTATGCCTACGAGATCTTCCATTTCATGTTTCTTTAATCTTCCCATCAATTGGTCGACTGCATCCTTCGGACTGACAGCGTTAAACAATACATCGTATAACGCTTCCGTGATCGGCATGTTCGTTTCATATTTTTTGGCAAGCTGGTAGGCGGCTTTTGTTGTGCGTACACCTTCCACAACCATCCCCATATTTTCTAATACTTCATCGAGTTTATGCCCTTTTCCGAGCAGGTTTCCGGCTTTCCAATTGCGGGAGTGGACACTGGTGCACGTAACGATCAGATCACCGATGCCTGCCAATCCGGAAAATGTTAATGGATTGGCGCCCATTTTCGTTCCCAGCCGGGATATTTCGGCAAGTCCTCTTGTAATCAATGCCGCTTTGGCATTATCTCCATATCCGAGTCCATCTGAAATGCCGGCTGCCAACGCGATAATATTTTTTAGCGCTCCTCCTATTTCCACCCCGATGAGGTCAGGATTCGTATACACCCGAAAATGCTGATTCATAAACAAATCTTGTATTTTTTCGGCAGCCTTCATGTTCTTGGAGGAAACCGTCACTGTTGTCGGATGCCTCGCACTTACATCTTCCGCATGGCTGGGCCCCGACAGGACGACCAAATCTTTCAGCAAATGCGCCGGGATCTCCTCTTCGATCATTTCCGATATTCTTTTATGTGTATCCGGCTCAATCCCTTTGCTTACATGAACAACAGTCAGCGGCTTGGCAGTGATGGCTGAAATCTCTTTTGCCATTTCCCTCACTGCCTTTGTCGGAACAGCGATAATGACGGTTTCGACTCCTTTCAGGGCTTCCTCCAGGGAAACAAATGCCTGAATGCTCTCGGGCAGTTCAACCCCCGGCAAATATTTGGGGTTGGTGCGCTGTTCATTTATTTCCTTTTGCTGCTCTTTATTTCTAAGCCACAGCTTTACCTGGTGTCCGTTATCAGCCAAAACCAGTGCCAGTGCAGTTCCCCAGCTCCCGGCACCGATCACTGCGACAGTTTCTTTATGATTGATCACTAGACTCACCTTCTTTTGCTTTATTTCCTTCTGCGGGCAATAATATTTAACGGCGTCCCTTCAAATCCGAATGCTTGCCGAATCGTGTTTCGAAGAAATCTTTCATATGAAAAATGCATTAATTCCGGTTCATTTACAAAAACAACAAAGGTTGGCGGCTTGACTGAAACTTGGGTGGCATAATAAATTCTCAATCTTTTTCCTTTATCGGTTGGCGCCGGATTCATCGCTGCCGCATCCAAAATCACTTCATTTAAAACGCTTGATTGGACACGCCTGGCGTGATTTTCACTGGCCATTTGAATGGCCGGAAGCAAGGTTCCGATCCTTTTCTTTGTTTTGGCGGAAAGAAAGACGATCGGTGCGTAATCAAGAAACTGAAACTGGTCTCTTATTTTCGCTTCGAAATTTCGCATCGTTTTCTCATCTTTTTCAACGGCATCCCATTTATTAACGACAATGATGACAGCACGCCCGGCCTCATGGGCGTATCCGGCAATCCGTTTGTCCTGCTCCCGGATTCCTTCTTCCCCATCCAGCACAACAAGAACAACATCAGATCGTTCAATTGCTTTTAATGCCCTTAACACACTATACTTTTCCGTGCTTTCATATACTTTTCCCTTTTTGCGCATGCCGGCTGTATCAATAATAACGTATTCCTGTCCGTCAAATATGTATGGGGTATCAACTGCATCGCGGGTTGTACCCGCAATCGGGCTGACAATGACCCTTTTTTCGCCCAGCAGGGCGTTTACAAGGGAGGATTTTCCGACATTAGGCCTGCCGATCAAACAAAATTTAATGACATCTTCATCATAGGGATCTCCGGGATCAGCCGGAAAATGCTTCACGACTTCATCAAGCAAATCTCCGAGTCCCAAACCGTGAGAACCTGAAATCGGGAAAGGTTCGCCAAAACCGAGGGAGTAAAAATCGTAAATCTCCGCTCTCATTTCCGGATTGTCCACTTTATTGACTGCCAGGACGACCGGTTTTTTGGACCTGAACAAAATTTTTGCCACTTCTTCATCGGCCGACGTAATCCCTTCACGGGAATTGACGATAAAAATGATGACATCGGCCTCTTCTATGGCAATTTCGGCCTGCCGGCGGATTTCATCAAGAAATGGAGCATCACCGATATCAATTCCGCCGGTGTCGATCACATGGAAATATTTTGTCAGCCACTCTCCGGTTCCATATATCCGGTCCCTCGTTACGCCCGGTTCGTCTTCAACGATTGAAATTCTTTCTCCTACAATCCGATTGAAGATCGTAGATTTTCCAACGTTGGGCCTTCCAACAATTGCTACGGTCGGCATTGCCATTCTCATCACTCACTTTAGTCAATATCAGAACTTATTATATAACATTCATACATGGTATCCCAGCGCTTAAGAAAAGTGCAAGCGCCTTGTCCAGCGACGTACAGACCGGACCGAAATGCGAAAACGCCTTGATCAGCCCCGGCAAGCATAAAACGGCTCCCGAGGAGGGTGTAATCCAGCCACCGCAGGGAATTGGCTTATGACCTCGAGGGGCTGGGCGTTGAAAGCTAGACAGAGTGCCTCTGAGAAGATAAAGGAAACACGGCGAGGAACGCAGGCTCAGGCAGCGGCGTCCTCGAAAAAGCTTACACTTTTTTCTTCGTGCGATGATGATGCTGTCGAAGCTTTCCTTGTCCTGCCGCTTCGCCTTTCACTAGCCCGTCCTGGGCGTCGGCAGGCTCAGGCAGCGACGTCCTATCGCTTCGCCTGCACTAGCCCGTCCTGGGCGTCGGAGCTGGACACAGTAAAGCTTTTTTTGAAGAAAAAAATTTCTTAGCAAGTTATACTTTGCTTGCAAAAAGAAACCGCCTGAGGGCGGTTCACTGCATCATCCTTTGACCGGTGTTTTGCTTCATGATTCCCCTGAAGGCTGCCAATACACGGGAACCGCAAAGCAGGGCGGTGGTCAGTCCAAGGATGTCCAAATATTCCATCGATCCAACGGTGTAGGGCATGCTCCATCGGGACAAAAAAATTCCCAAAAAAACCTCTCCAAACAAGGATCCAACAACAATTGCCAAAAACCGGTTAAAAAATGAGGCGGGATATAGAAGATAGCCAACGATATACAGAGCGCACGAAAGGACGATCCTTCTATCTATAAGAACCCACACGGGATCGTATAATTCCAGTAAATAAAAACCTGTATAGCCCACCATGACCGTCAGTGCCGAAAAGAAGAAATACACTTTTTTTACAAGGGGCCATTTCGAGATCACCATGCAGCCTCCCGTTATGAGCAATATGGCGGCTCCGTTTACGGTAATGGATTTTACGGAAAATGACACCGATGAAAAAATGAGCAGCAACAGAGAAAGCGCAGCAATCGGCAGCCTTGCCGGATCTTCTTTATTTAATATAAAGGTGGAAACAATCCATGCGCTCCATAAAAAAAATATAAATATCATTCCTGACATGCAAATCACCCCCATTTGTCTCATTATGGGATACAAATGAGGGCTTTAATCAAACCGTTAAGCGTTTTTTTACATAACAACCTTCCGTCGTACAACGGAAGGTTGACAGGCTTATTCGTTATTAAAATCTTTCAGTTTGTCGCCGATCATGTCACTGAGCTGAAACCCTTTTGCCTCTTCAACCGGTTCATAATGATTATCCCGGCTGTAATCCTGTTCTTCCAATTCCTTCATGCTTAATGACATTCTTTGTTCCTTTTCGTTCGTGTCAAGAACTTTTACTTTCACTGTTTGCCCTTCCTGAAGCACTTCATGCGGAGTGCCGATATGCTTATGGGAAATTTGGGAAATATGGACGAGTCCTTCTACACCCGGAAAGACTTCAACGAAGGCGCCGAATGATACGAGGCGCTTCACTGTTCCTTCGAGAACGGTTCCCCTCGGGGCTTTCTCCGATATATTTGTCCAAGGCCCAGGCAAAGTTTCTTTTATGGACAAGGAAATCCTTTCGTTTTCCCTGTCAACGGACAATACTTTTACTTGTACTTTTTCGCCTTCCGTTACGACGTCTGAAGGTTTTTCAACATGATGGTGGGCAAGCTGGGAAATATGCACCAATCCATCGACCCCTCCAATATCGACGAATGCACCGAAGTCGGTAATGCGTTGAACGGTTCCCTCAAGTACTTGGCCAACTTCAAGATTTTCCAGCAATTGCTTCTTTTCACGTTCTTTTTCTTCTTCAACGACAGCGCGATGCGAAAGAATGAGCCTGTTTTTTTCTTTGTCCAGCTCCACAATCTTAAAAGCAAGGGTCTTCCCTTGATATTCGCTGAAATCTTCAACATAATAATCTTCAACCAAAGACGCCGGAACAAAGCCGCGAACCCCCAGGTCAACCACAAGACCGCCTTTGACTACTTCGTTAACCTCTGCTTCAAACATTTCATTATTTTCAAAGCGCCTTTCCAATGTTTCCCATGCATTTTCAGCATCTACCTTGCGCTTTGAGAGAATGAGCAAATCTTCTTCCACTTTCGTAACGATTAAATCAAGGACATCCCCCACGGATACAACATCAGATGCTTTTTCAACATGGAGGCTGGAAAGTTCACTGATCGGGATAATTCCATTTACTTTGCTGTTTTCAATGTCCACAAGCACTTGCTTTTCTTCAATTTTTGTAACTGTTCCTTTTAACTTGTCACCTTCGTTAAATGTTATTACTTCAACATTGTTCATATCCTCTGACACTATTTACTCCTCCTATCCGGCTTAAAGGTGCGTGTGAAAGGATTCCCCGAGCAAAAGGGGAACACCCAATCGGCACAATCTTTAAAATCGTCTTGTTATTAACTTCTTACAAATAAGAACCTTTGTCAAGCAATACACGTCAGCCTTTGTTTTCGTTTATTAATTTTTTTATGTGCGCCATGATGGCCTCGGTTGCCTCTTCCACAGAAACTTTATTTCTTCTCATTTCTTCAAAGTCGATGGGAGGCCCGTAAATGACCCTGACTTTCCGGAAAGGTTTATACGTTCCGACAATCGCACAAGGCAAAACACTCGCCTCTGACCTTAAAGCAAAAAATCCGGCTCCGGCAAGCCCCTTGCCCAGTTCCCCCGTTTTGCTGCGTGTACCTTCCGGGAAAAGGCCAACTACATGCCCCTCTTTTAATATTTTCAATCCAGTTCTTAATGCTCCCCTGTCACTTATGCCCCTTTTTACCGGAAATGCCTGCAAATGAGGCAAAACCCATTTTAAAATCGGAGCTTTGAATAATTCTTCTTTCGCCATAAAAAAGACCGGGCGCGGGCAGGTAATCCCTACAACAGGGGGATCAAGATTGGAGATATGGTTGGCGCAAAGCAGTACCCCGCCTGACTTCGGCAAATGTTCAATGCCTTTTGTTTCAATGCGGTATAAAGGCTTCAAAATGCCGCTCACGACCGTTTTGGCAAACATATAAATCTTCAAGACGCTTCGATCCTTTCTTTTGCCAATTGAATGATTCGGGAAACGACCTCATCCACAGAAAGAAATGAAGTGTCTATCTCGATGGCGTCTTCTGCCTTTCTGAGCGGCGATACTTTGCGCTCCGTATCCTGCTTGTCCCGAACCATAATGTTGCTTTTGATTTTGGCCAGATCGGACGGATAGCCCTTTTCAATATTCTCCTTATGGCGCCTGGTGGCCCTGATATCCGCACTCGCCGACAAAAAAATTTTCAGTTCCGAATGCGGCAGTACATTTGTCCCGATATCCCTTCCATCCATCACAACGCCGCCTTCAGCACCTAAAGCTTTTTGGCGGGCAACCATTTCTTCCCGAACGAATGGATGGGCAGCAACTTCGGAAACGCTATTGGTTATATCCGGCTGGCGGATTTCTTTCGTAACATCCTCCCCGTCAAGGAGTACGAGCTGTTTTCCTCCGCCATTTTTTAATTCGATTGTCGTTTCTTTGAGCATGCGAACCAGTTCTTCTTCGCTGCTCATGTTTATATTTTCCTTTATTGCCTTGTATGTAAACGCCCTGTACATGGCGCCGGTGTCAATATACGTGTAGGAAAGACGATCCGCCACAATCTTTGCCACGGTGCTTTTCCCGGCTCCGGCAGGACCGTCAATGGCAATGCTTATTTTTTTTGTCAACCTGTTCACCTGCTTTTTGTTTATGGACATGTTTTATTTTACCATAATCTATACACGCCCATCACAAACAAATATTAAAAAATCCCGAAAATGATGATCATAAATTGAAGGGTGGTTCGGACATCCCTGAAGATACCCCTTCATATAGAAATACTTTGTTTAAATTTAAAAGATAAGTAGACGGGTGAAAAAAACCTTGCACAAGAATGAGAATCAAGAGGTGAACAATGACCAATTTGCATAATACCCGTTCAAAAGCAGACATGGACTCCCTCCTTTTTACATATTATGCGATAAATTCGGGAGTATTATTCGGTGAATCTTAATGCCAATATCCTTTTCTGCGGTAGGCAAGCTGCCTTTCAAAACAGAATTTCGTTAAGATTTGTTGATCCTTTTGATCGGGATTAGCATACTTTATGGAAATATACTGCTTATCTCCTTTTGTAAATATTCGGATTACTACACAATGAAACGTCAATTGATACAGTTTGCCGGATTCCATTTTAATGGACAAATCAACGGTTCCGCGGTCACCTTTTTGCAAATGTATGCCGTCGGGAAGGATGGCGGCACAGCCTCCTGCACTGATATTATCAGTAAAAGTTGAAAAATCAATATCCCTTTCCGGGAAATGAAAGGAAATTTCGACCGCTGCTTCCACCCGGACGTATTCACGTCTTTGCACTCTTTTTATTTGATCGCCGGGGTGGGTAAGCTCAACCAATGGAACAGAATCTTTCACGGTTCGGTTTACTTCCGTACGAAAACAATAACTTGCCGAGTTTTCATCTGTAAAAAAAACGGTCAGCTTAGTACCAGGCGGTAAGAATGCCACTTTTTTTGTATCAATGTTGATCGGATAATAAATATAAAAATGCGCATCATTCAAATCGGCAATTTTTCCTTTATATTTTTTTACCATTCCTTCCTCATGCAATTCCATTGTTAAATCCAATCCTATATACAGCATGGGCAAGCACTTCCTAATCGTTCTAATT
This sequence comes from Siminovitchia jepli, assembly GCF_047228825.1. Taxonomy (NCBI): domain Bacteria; kingdom Bacillati; phylum Bacillota; class Bacilli; order Caryophanales; family Bacillaceae; genus Siminovitchia; species Siminovitchia jepli. Next base: position 2,614 of record NZ_JBFEGN010000017.1, on the reverse strand, counting down.
ACATCTATTATGTCACGAAAAGGCCACTTTTTCCACATAACATTCCGATTGGTTATAAAGAAAGCAGCCATAGGCTGGCTGCTTTAAATTACGTTTTCATATACGGGTTCGGCATTTTGCATTTTTTCCACTTTTTCCTCAAAGCCGTTTTTTGCATTGATATATATTCGATACGTATCGTCATCCATGGTACCGATATATTCGTAACAGAGCACTTCCTCCCCAAGATCGTTCGTAATGACCGCAAGGCCGTCTTCCATGATTTTTACATTCTTATTTAAATTCCCGCGGGCCTCTTTTGGCGTGATTTTCGGAGAAGGAAGATCCCGCTTCCGATGGCTTTTCAAGTAATCGTCTGCCGAAAAGCCGACAATTTGCCCATTATCGAGTGCTACTTTGATTTTAATGGATTCAGGGTAAATACGAACATCATCCTGCATCGTAACATATGTCAGCAGTCCGGTCGAATCATACTGGACACTCTCTGCGAGCTGAAGTTGTTTATAACCGTGTTTTCTTAAAAATTGTTCCGATTTCCTGGCTGCTTCATTCAAACTGATTTTTTGATCTTTTACCGTGCGGTTATCGATAAACCAGATTGGATATCCACCTGTCTTCGTAATATCCAGTGTAGCCTCATGGCCTTTCCCATTACTCAATACGACATTGTAAAACCCGTATGCCGCTCCTTTTCCGTTTTCGTTTACTTTGATATCCCGCGGGTTTTGAATCCCGCTATATTTTTTCGCCAATTTCACGGCATCGTTTTTGGAGATCTTTTCTCCTTTTAAGTGCTCAAAATTTTCGTCACGCTCCTGAAAATTGACTATGGACGGATTTTGCAGGTTTTTTTCGTCATACCCTGTTGCCTTTTTCTCGACGGTTTTAAAACCGTCTATAATCGTATTGTCTGCATTTTCTTTTCCGGATGCCATTGCCAATTCAACATCCATCCACCGCAAGTTGTCTTTGAGGACCATGTGCTGAACTTTTCTTAGCTCATTGCGGATTTCCCCGCTTTGATGATATAGTTTTTTCAATGTTTGCTGCTCTTTTGCAGAAAGCGGGTCATCGTCCAAATTTCGGACGGCCGTTTTATAGCTGAAAGTACCGATGTTGGACAGAAATTGCTCCGTTTTATTAAAAGGAAGCAGGGAAAGAGGCAACTGCCCCACCTGTCCCCGGGCATCGGAAGTAATCCTCCAAACGTCTGCCAATGCGGGCGACAATGACTTGCCGGAATTCATGGCGAGTGTACTGCCAATTTTATCGTGCAATAAATCCATTTGGTACGTCAAATCGTGGAACGCTCTCTGATAGTTATTTTCGGAATTTATAAGGATGGCATTTTTCTCCTGATGTTCCTGATATCCCCACGTACCGGCCCCGACCGCGGCAATGGCAAGAACAACCAATAATATATTTCTAAGCAATTGTGGCACCTCCATCATTTACAAAAGATGTGTTTCCCTATTCGTTTAATTTGCGGTCTTGTCCAGATCCACGCGCTCGTTGCAGTGTCAGGATTAAAGTAGTACAGTGCGCTGCTCGTGGGATCCCAGCCGTTAATGGCATCCAACACGGCACGTTTTGACGTTTCGTTTGGCGTCAGCCATATTTGTCCGTCTGCCACCGCCGTAAATGCACCCGGTTCAAAAATGACTCCTGAAACTGTATTTGGAAATAACGGACTGTTGACACGATTTAATATTACGGCTGCCACTGCAACCTGCCCTTCATAAGGTTCGCCCCTTGCTTCACCGTGGACAGCATTTGCCATGAGCCGTATATCATTTTGCGAAAAACCGGCAGGGGTGTTTACCGCTGTTGGCGTCTGCTTTTTGGGCGAAGGAGCCGATCCCTTCTGCTTTGACACGTCCGTTCCACCGTAATGGGTGAACTTTTTCCCTTTATTGATCTGTTCCTTAACATACTGCTTGTTGTACTTGGATGCTTTTACCAACTTCGCTTTCGTGTCTTCACCGGCCAAACCATCCACTTTTAATCCGAAACGTTCCTGGAAGTTTCTAAGTGCCCAATATGTGCCCCAACCAAATACGCCATCTATTTTTCCATGATAATAGCCCAAATACTGAAGCCGCGCCTGTAATTCGATCACATCATCCCCGACAGCTCCTTTTTGGATCACTTGATTCGTAAAGGCATCTGTTTTTGGGGCAGGTACGGCTGATAAACCGATACAGCACAAAAAAATGATAAGAACCAGCTTATATTTAGCGCCAAACCTCATGTCATACCCTCCAAAGATTAGATTGTCATGAAGATATTATTAGGATTGACACATTTTTTATTCACCCAAATTACGAAAGTAAATTTGCCGAAAACTAATTCAGCGCTCTTTTGGGAACAATTTACAAATCTGGGTACTAAATTTAAGAGAAACTGGAAAATTGGACAGTTCTCCCCCCTCCCCAAAATGAAGGGGCCAATAACTTCCAATTTATTCAGTTACAGCTGTTCATTCAAGTTGTTGTACACTTTGAACCATGAATCTAAAAGCCTGTTTATGAAGGTAACCTTCTTGTATCTTTAACAGGATTTGCCTGGCGTGAGACACAAATACGCCTGCTGCCTGAACGATTTCCCTGCGAAA
>NZ_JBFEGN010000179.1:0-2307 GCF_047228825.1 Siminovitchia jepli | reverse complement strand
ATTAATGATACAATATTTAAAAAATAAAAACAAGAGCCGATTTCTTTTTTAAACCTATGTTTCTGGCATTCATCCCGACATTGAAATGCCGGGCCTTCTGCCAGTCGTTCGTAAAAAATCGATTGAGAAAAAAGTCCCAAATAATCCTGCTTGCTGGTCAATGAGGTATTTCCACAAACGGCGTATTGGGGTATAATGGAGTGAGAATATAAAAATTCGTTCCGGTGCTGCGAACACCGAAACGAATAGCGCAATAGCACGGTCCCGTGGGGATCGGCGCAGTTATGCCAAAGCCGCCGGAGAGGGCCATCTCAAGGGCGGCTTTAGTCTTTTTTCACTGACAGAATCGCCACAACCAATACCGCAAAGGCAATCATCGTTGAAATCGATTCATACACTGTCATATGAGGCACCACCTCCCCTTTTAACCGGGATGCGTGTGCCGACCGCCCTTGAGAAACCTGTACTATTGTATATTCATTATACCATTTTTTTGCTGTATGGGAACATATGTTTTTATCCCCGAAAATTTTTTTGGAGGAGATTATATTGAGTCACGCTTTAGTCGTTGGCGGAACCGGCATGCTGGCAGGGGTTTCCCTTTGGCTGACAGAAAATAGTCACATCTCTCGGTGATCGCCAGGAATCCTCACAAAATGAACACGCTCATCTCCAAAGCGCCACCTTCATCGATTACTCCCTTATTCGTCGATTACACAAATGAAAATAAATTGCGAACAGAAATCCAACGCACGATCAGACAAAACGGGCCGCTCCAACTCGTCGTTGCCTGGATCCACTCAACGGGAAAATACGCCTTGGATATCATTGCAGAGGAAACATCTAAAACAGGCAGTCAAAACTGGAGACTTTTTCATGTCGTTGGCAGCAGCACGAACCTTGAAGCAGCCATCAATAGCGTGAAAATACCCACAGGCTGCCTGTACCGGCAAATACAGCTCGGCTTTGTCATCGCAAATGGCACTTCCAGATGGCTGACCCATAAAGAAATTTCAAATGGCGTGATTGCAGCCATCCGTCATGACAAGCCCCTTTATATTGTAGGCACAGTTGAGCCATGGGAACGAAGGCCATAATGTGAAATTTTTCACTCCTCCAAGTTGATATATTGCCGGGTTCGTCAATCTGTTGATGATTGACAATGATTATTTTATTATTGACAAATATCGTTGTCAAAATGAATATGATCATATACAATGTGATTATGAGATTACATCAACTGAAGGTGATATGGTTTGAAAAGTCGCTTAAAAGAGCTACGGGCACGTGAAGGCTATAACCAAACTCAGCTCGCGAAACTCGCAAAGGTATCCAGACAAACAATAAGCTTGATTGAACGCGGGGAGTATATGCCTTCACTATTAATTGCCGTTCGTATTGCACGCGTTTTTAATGAGCCTGTTGAAAGTGTATTTCAATTTGAGGAGGAAGAGTTATAAATGAAACTTATATTGCAGTTATTGATTGGTGGATTTGTTGGTTTTTTTGTCGTGTATGCTTTGATGAACTTTTCTGAGGTCCATTTTGCTGGAGAGATCACTGTAATCAGCTTAATTGCAGTCTCTATCATCCTAATCGCTTTAAGTATTTTTCGGTCTCAAAAGATTAAATCGTTAAACACACAAAACTTTAGCGGTGATGAAGAAGATGAAGTTGAGGATAGAAAGTATAAAATGTTTGCCGATTACTCTTTATTTGCAAATTCCAGCTTCGTTCTTTCTGTTCTCGCGCTTAGTTTAAGCCTTATTACAACTCAAAACTTAATGTTGACCATTGCATCCATGTGCCTGCTCATCATTACCTTTATCTTCATCTATTACATGGGGCATTTAATGCAACAAGTATACCAAGAGCGTAATTTACCAAGCACTTCTGACCCGGATTACGCTAAATCGTTACTTGATATTGCCGATGATGGTGAAAAGCATGTCATCCTTGATGGATTGTATAAATCACACAGCTTATTAAATATTTCCCTTGTCGCTGCTATTATACTATCTACTGTCTACTCCGTTACCAGGGAAGATTCACAGATCTTTTCCATTATTCTTATGGCAGCCGTATTGCTCGTTGTAAATAGTAAATATCTGTTAGTGGTTCGGAATAAGTAAATAATAAAAAGGAGCCCACGCAGACAAATACAATGTGGTACTTACAATTCCATTTTGTATATGATAAACTATTTATGCTAGAAGTTCCCTCCTAGCTAATAAATAGTCTCTCGGCATTCGCCGAGTTAGATGGGTCAAAGGATCTCTTGACCCAACTGTTTGATTCCCCTCCTAC
>NZ_JBFEGN010000178.1:0-2366 GCF_047228825.1 Siminovitchia jepli | reverse complement strand
TAGCCGGTTAGCTTAGTATTGCTTTTTTTAGCAGTTCGTTAGTTATATTTTCAGGGTAGTTATATTTTCAGGGTAGAACATCCAGTCCAGAACAACTAGTCTCTAATTTAAGCGGTGGAAATCAACAGAAAGTGGTTTTGGCAAAATGGATTAGCAGGCCAGTTAAGGTTTTCTTCTTGGACGAACCTACTCGGGGAATTGATGTGGGAGCTAAAGGAGAAATTTATAAATTGATAGAGGAATTGGCTGCCCGGGGGACAGCGGTAGTTATGGTATCTTCTGAAATACCAGAATTACAAGCGATTTGCGACCGGATTATTGTAATGAGAGAAGGACAGGCTGTTGCTGAATTACAGAAAGATAAATTTGAAGCGGATACAATCTTAGCCCATGCCATGGGAGAAATTTGATAAGGAGGTCTTTAAAAGATGGAAGCACAATTAACTAAACCCAAATCATCACTCGATTTGTCAGGGTTTTTAAAAAAATATGGAACCTTAATCGGCTTAATATTGCTGTGTCTAGTATTTTCAATATTGAGCCCTAAGTTTTTCTCATATAGTAATGCCTTAACGATCCTCAGGCAAATTTCAATGTTAATGATAATTAGTACAGGTTTAACAGTAGTAATGATTACAAAAAAAATTGACCTGTCTATAGGATACGTAGCAAGCGCCATAGGGGTACTTCTTGGAGCCCTTATTGTTGACGCGGGGATGCCCATAATTCCTGCCGTCGTTATTGCCTTGCTAATAGGGGCAGTTATTGGGCTTATTAATGGATTCTTTGTAGCCTATATGGGAATTCCTGATTTTATTGCAACACTAGGGATAGGCTTCTTAGTAGCTGGCTTAAACCAGGCATATACACATGGGCATCCAATATCTGGTTTCCCGGAGATTTTTGGTATTTTTGGCTCATGGTATATGTTCGGAATACCAATCTCGATTTTTATAATGGCTGTTTTTATTTTGATTATCCATGTGTTTCTATATAAGACAAGAAATGGCCGGTATATTCATGCCATCGGCAGTAATGAAGAAGCCACAATGTTATCAGGGGTGAATACAAAACGGAATCTCATGTTATCCTTTATTGTTTGTAGCGTGGGTGCTGCTTTGACGGCAGTAGTGTTAACTTCCCATATGGCTGGTGCAAGTCCTACAGCAGGGGAGAGCATGTTATTAGATGCAATTGCGGTAGTCTTTCTTGGAGGGACCGCATTTAGAAATGGTGAACCGAATTTGGGCGGTACATTTGTAGGTGCTTTGATAATTGGTGTTTTGGTTAATGGATTAACCTTGTTGAATGTACCTTATTACTATCAAGATGTGACTAAAGGCATCCTGATTATCCTTGCAGTTTCAATAACATCATTGCAACGGATTAGGAAAGCTTAAATAATTTTAATTATAGGGAAGGGATACAAATGACAGTAGATCTAATTATTACCGGTACCGTTGTTACTCATTATGGAACTTTTGAAGGTACTTCCATTGCTATTAAAGATGGGAAAATTGTGAGTATTGGTACTAAAGATTCAATGCCACTGGCAGAGAAGGAAGTAAATTATGGAGAATTGTTGATCATGCCGGGGGTAGTTGATAACCATGTACACTCTTTGGGAGAGCAACACGAAGGACATTGGAATTCTACATCTGCAGCAGCGGGAGGCGTCACAACAATTAATGATCACCCTCTAGACTTAGGTGGCGCACCAACAAGTATCAAAGACATCGAAGAAAAGGCCAAGCTTACCTCATCAGAGTCTGTTGTGGACTTTTCGTTACTAGCTGGAGGATTACCAGAAAAATTAGAGGATATTCCTTCAGTCGCTAATGCAGGAATAACTGGTTATAAAATGTTAATGCACGCAACTTCCGGAGCGGCTACTTATAATATGCGTGCTGTTGATGATGGAGAATTATATGCGATGTTTGATTTAATTGCTCAAAATAATCAAACGGCAATGGTTCATGCGGAAAATGAGTGGATTATTAATCACTTAGTTAAGAAGTATACTGACGAAGGGAAGACATATTTAGCAGCACACCATCAAACACGACCGGAATTAACCGAATTAGTTGCTACCTATACAGCTATTGAAATTGCAAGGGAACTAAATTGTCGGCTTCATATTGTTCATGCCAGTATCCCTAAGGCATTTGAATTAGTAGCCCAGGCAAGAAAAGAGGGGGTCAGAGTTACTGCTGAAACATGTCCTCATTATTTAATATGTAATTTTAATCGTTTTGAAGATGTAGGTTCGCATTTTAAAATAAATCCTCCTTTAACTTACAAATGCGCGGTCTAACTCCACCGTCTTTAGACGGTATCAGCTTTTAGCCTTATCTTTGTATGTCCAT
>NZ_JBFEGN010000177.1:0-2432 GCF_047228825.1 Siminovitchia jepli | reverse complement strand
AGATGGGGATTTTATATATGCTTTATTTAGATTTATTTGGAACACGGCATTCCTGAGGGAGTGTCGATGACCATGGGAGGAATTCGGCCAATTTTGTTTTAACCGTCGTATCGATATTGGGAAGCTCCTGAAACAGATAGCTAAGGTAGTTGAATGGATTCAACCCGTTTTCCTTGGCTGTTTCCACAACACTATAGATGATCGCGCTGGACCTTGCTCCTTTTGAAGTATTGCTGAAGAGCCAGTTTTTGCGGCCGATCACAAAAGGCTTGATTGACCGTTCTCCTCGATTATTATCGATCTCCAGACGGCCGTCCTCCAAAAATGCCTCCAAACGTTCCCATTGGTTACGACAATATTTGATCGCTCTGCCAAGTGCGCTTTTTGGCAGTACGCGTGGTGTTTGCTCTTTAAGCCATGCCAAAAAAGCCTTAAGCACTGGTTGGCTGTGCTCCAGCCGTGCCTTATGGCGCTCTTCTGGACTTGCATCCTTGAGCTTGCGCTCAATTTCAAAAAGTTTATTGCAATAGCTCAAGCCTTCCTTTGCTTTGACGGCGGAAGTACTCGCAGATTCAGGAAGCGCCTGCAGGGCTTCTGTGAATTTGCGGCGGGCATGGGCCCAGCACCCAACCAGTTTCACATCGGGGAGGGCATTATAACCCGCATACCCGTCTACATGCAAATATCCCCGGAAGCCCTCCAAAAAACGGCGCGGATGCTTGCCTGCACGGGTTTGCTGGTAATCGTATAAGACGATTGGGGTATCCCCGCGCCCGGTACGATAAAGCCATATGTAGGAAGTCGATGTCGCTGGCCGATCCGGTTCGGACAAGACCTGCAAGGTTGTCTCATCCGCATGCAGGCGATCCTTCTGGAGGAGGTGCTCATGGATCTCATCGTAAATGAGCCTAAGCCAGGTCTCTGCCCCATAGATCGTCCAATTGGCCAGCGTTTGGCGTGGTATGGACACCCCAAAGCGTTCCAGTTGTTTTTCCTGGCGATATAGGGGAATGCCTTCCACGTATTTTTGGGTCATCGTATAAGCCATTGAGGACGGAGACGCCAGGCTTCCAGGAAAAACAGGTTCCGACATCTTCGCTGTGACAATGGGTGTTTCCAGTTCATTACGCTCACAGTGGCGGCAGCTATATACATGGCGCACGTGTTCTACCACTTTCACTTGGGCAGGAATAACTTTCAATTCCTTACGTACTTCTGTGCTCATTTCATGTAGTGCACCGCCGCAACAAGAACAGACCTGCTCTTCAGCAGACAAACGATATTCGATCGTCTCTGTAGGCAGGTTTTCAAGCATGCGTTCTCGTTGGCCGCGCTGTTTCTTGCGTTTATATGTAATCGTTTCGACAGTCGGCTCTTCAATTGCCGGGTCAGCCGTTGCCTCGGCTTCGTTGAAAAGGGAGAGCTGGTCCGAATCGGTCTTCTCGCTAGAAGCTCCGAATCTCCGTTGTTGGCTGAGGCGGAATTGTTCCTCGTACCATTTTAATTTTACCTCCAACTCTTCCTTTTCCATTACGAGTTTCTCGTTAAGCGCTTTGTAATATTCGATTGTATCTTTTGAAGTTTGCGCTGTATTTTCCATAAATCCAGTATACGGAAAAGAACCCGGCTTGCCTAGTACTGATTTCTTCTTTTTTCCAAATTTATCTTTTTATATAATGGTTCGAGCCTTTACTTCCTGGTGTGCCTGCTTTTGTTCGATTGGCAAGCCATCCAGAAGCCAGCGCAGCTGACGTGGACTAATATTCATGGGCGCCGTATCGTTTTCCGACGGCCAGTAGAACGTCCCTTTTTCCAGCCGGCGATAATGAAGCCAGAAGCCGTTATGTTCCCATTGAAGGATTTTCAGCTTATCGCGTTTCCGGTTGCAGAACACAAATAAGCAGGGAGAGAAGGGATCGAGTTCAAAGCACTCCTGCACAATCACGGCCAGTCCATCAATCGATTTCCGAAGATCCGTGCTGCCGCGTGCCAGATAGACCCGTTCAAACTGGGAATTCATCAACATTGGTGTTGCAGCACCTGAATAACATCGGATAATAGACTCATACTGGCTCCAGGCCGTACCTCAACGGTGAGGGGCCCAAAGTGTAATAAGATTGGGTCTTTCCCTGAACAGGGAAAGGGTTCTTCGACCTGAACGGCCAGCCACTGCGTATTGGCAGCAGGAGTGTCTGCGTAACTGCTACCGCGCTCAATCTGGTTCACCCAATAGTACATTTGGTGAACTTTGATATTCTGATCCCGGCACCATGCCGCTACGCTTTGTCCGCTTTCTTTCCAAGCGTCATATCGCGCTTTCCATTCTACTCTTTTTTCTTTTAAGGTCATCGCAAAACCTCCCGAATTGATTTCTAAGAAGATTATCGCACGGATGACCTATGAACAGAATGTGGGTTTTATTTGACGCTTAC
>NZ_JBFEGN010000176.1:0-2462 GCF_047228825.1 Siminovitchia jepli | reverse complement strand
GGAGGCTTGTGCTGGGAACTATTGGCTGGAAACATTTTCATGCCAAGTTTGTGACCCGCCGGTCATGTATGTTTAGTAAGACAATATGAGTATAACCGAGAAGATCATGAATGGAACCAGGGTTAATAATTTCTATTTGTTTGCTTTGAATGAATAATCTTCATTCCGATTTTGTTTCAATTTTTAAGATATGAATTTGAGTATAAATAGAGAAATATAAACCAGGTATATTAGTTATCATATACTCCAAACATAGGAAGAAACCGGGCCCTTTGTTACCTGATTCCATATTTTTCCGTATGTGTCGATAGAACAGTAGAAAGTTCAATTTTTAATATCTATACATTTCCGCTATCGTGTTTTGGTATACATAAAATAGAGATCGAAGCGAGGAGCCCTGCCATGGCAAACAGATAAAAATTCATAGAAAGGTTAAAATTCCATGACATAAACAAGCCAACCAGTATGGGTGCCAAAATGGCTCCGATTCTTCCGAAACCGAGTGCCCAGCCTAAAGCGGTTGCACGATTTTTAGCATCAAAGTACTTTGAAATATAGGCGTTTAATATTAATGTCGTCCCAATTGTTCCAAAACCTGCAATTCCCACTAATCCATATAGGATAAACATGGATGTTTTAATGCTTAATAATGAGATAGATATTCCTGCAAGTAAATATGAGATAAAGATAACCCTTTTAGATCCCCATTGGTCTGCGGCGATTCCTGCTAAAAGAGATCCGGCAACAGCTGAAAGGTTCAACATCAAAAGAAGGCCCAGGCTTGAACCAAGCGGATATCCGGCTTCTCTCATCAGTTTAGGCAGCCATGTAGTCAAACCATAGATCATAAAGAGTCCCAGGAAGAAGGTTATCCAGAAAAACATTGTTGCTCTAATGTAACGCTTCGAAAAAAGTGCTGCTACATTATTTGATTTCTTTTCCGGTTCCTTATTGGACTGTTTTTGTATGATGGATTCCAGGGAAATATTATAGCGTTTGGCAATACTTTCTGCCTCTGCGGTTCTATTTTTAGCTATTAAAAAGTCAATGGACTCAGGCATATTTTTAATAATTAAAGGGACAGCGAGAATAGGTACTGCTCCAAACCAAAACATTAATTGCCAACCATATTCCTGCAAAAATAACATGGAAACCAAAGCGGAAAATACTCCCCCAAAGGCGTATCCCGTATACATAATGGCATACATGAGTGATCTGCGTTTAATTGGAGAGTATTCTATTGTCAATGCAGAGGCTGTAGGAATGATACCGCCACATCCAAGTCCTGCGATAAAACGGAATGAACTAAACAACTCAGGCGAAGGTGCTATAGCCGAAAGAGCCATCATGATAGAAAATAGAGACAGACAAAATACCAATATCTTTTTTCTTCCAAAAATATCTGTAAGTGTCCCTACACACACCGCTCCTATAAGCATACCGATAAGGGCATAACTTGCTATGGTGCCTCCCTGTGCCGGAGATAATGACCATGCTGGATATTCCAGCAAAGCAGGAAGCACAGCTCCGTAGATGGCTAAATCGTAGCCTTCAGCAAACATACAGAACCAACACATGAAAACTACAAGGTAGGAAATCCTGGGAATTGAGTTGGATTCAAAGTTTATTGGCTCTAATTTTGGGTTGGCGGCGACCTTGGAATAAGGAGAATTTTGCATCTGTTGATTCATAAAAACCGCTCCTTTTATTTTAATGAACTATTTTTTCAGTTTTTGCTTGTGCAATAAGTTATAGTTGCTACACTTTTATCTCTTTGAATTCAATTACCTTTCGTTATAGATTATAAACGCTGCTGGAAATAAAGTGCTTTCGGCCTGTTTGGTTGGTTCAACATCTCTTCTTAGTCATTGTATGTTGGGGGTTTTAACAAAACTGTTAATTCTTTAACATTTCTTTCATAAAATTTAATCAGGTTATAACCAGGAGAATGACTGGTTGTCTTCGTTCAGTTTCGATCTGCTTGTAAAAATTTGGGAGACCGGTTAAATAGGGAAGGGAGTGGAAAAAGGAATATTTCGCTTATGCCAATCCACTCTTTTTAAAAGTAAAATGCTCTTTCATTTTTTGAACTAGCCATAACAAAAAATGAATAGTAGCATAGATTAAACTTCTGATTAACTAAATGCTATTTTTTTAAGGGCACTTCTGTTCAAGACGAAAATTTTTCTGTTTTGTATGGTGATTAATCCTTTGGATGTCCACTTTTTCAAAATTTTATATACCGTGATACGAGTTAAGCCGACAAAATGGGATAGCTCCTGTTGAGTCAAATTTATTTCTGAGCTTTGGTAAGTTTCCATTAAATAGAGGAGTGAATGAGCAACCTGGTTATCCGTCGCAGCATTTGAAACGTTTATATTATTGACTCAACTTTCGCACCAACAAAATAAGTGCTAATTGTTGGCTGTACTGGATCTAGAGGCGATCAATTATGTTGCTTG